>NZ_JAOTGB010000002.1:0-130540 GCF_044427425.1 Streptococcus sp. 2018WUSS126
ACTAGAATGGCCACTTCTGAACTTACCTTACTCACGTCAATCCCAAATACTACTCGCATGATATTACCTCTTTGTCTTGAATGATTCCTTGTTTTAGTGATGTCATTTTCAATACTCGACGTCTGGCGTCCCACATACTTTGATAACATTCTTTCTAAAACAGGTGCCTTGCCAGTTTTTGATGCGACGTCTAGCGTCAAAAGAGTTCTCGACTTAACAAGACACCTCTACTTTATCATAAAGAAAAAGTAGTGAGTACTTTCTCCCGTCGGAGATTTCCTCACTACTAATCTTAGTATGTTTCTATGTCTTGAGTTCTATCACACTCCCAGTTTTTCTTTCCTTTAGAAATGTGGTAGAATAGAGTCTATGAAAAAAGATTTTTTTGTAATCGGTGATGTCCATGGAAAGTTTGAACTTCTACTCGATATTTTGAAGAAATGGAATGAAGAGCGACAACAGCTGATTTTTCTTGGGGATTTAATTGACCGTGGAGAAAATTCAAAAGCTTGTTTGGAGTTGGTCTGGAGCTTGGTGCGGGAAAAGGGTGCGATTTGTTTAACGGGCAATCATGAACGGATGTTTCTGGCCTGGTTGCGTGATCCGGTTGACCGCTATGACCATTACCGGAGGAATGGTGGAGATACGACCATTAATTCCCTACTTGGTCGTCCTTTAGATGCACCAGTTGATGGTCTGGTGGATGCTAATGCAGTGATGGAACAATATGAGGAATTGATTGATTTTGTCAAATCTTGTCCCTATCATCTGGAAACCGAACACTATATTTTTGTCCATGCTGGTGTGGACTTGGCTTTGCCAGACTGGCGAAAAACTAGTAATCATGATAAGGTTTGGTTACGTACTCCTTTCCATGAGGCTGAAAATACCACAGGGAAAATGATTGTCTTTGGGCATACCCCTGTTTATAACCTCTACCAGACCAAGCTCCGCATTAGCCAAATCTGGACCAGTTCAGATGGGAAAATGGGGATTGACGGAGGAGCTGTTTACGGCGGAGTTCTGCATGGTCTAGTCTTGAATCAACAGGGATTGGTTAGAGATTACGCAGTGGGCTGTATGGAGTCGACCCAGTAGCTTACTGTAAAAATTTACAAAATTGCATGGTAATATATACTAGGGATATTAACAATTTTTAGGAGATGAATATGCTAATTTGTTCGGTATAAAATTTCTAGTCAATCCGGCAGATTTTATCAAGCTTTATCCGAGTGTTTAGTCAGGAACGGTATGAAATACCCTATAAAAACCTAGTGATTCTCATAATGATTCTGCATTTGAGAGGGCTACTGGTTGTATATTCTAAAAAGATAAATTGTTTTCTAGATATACTTGACTTTCATACTTAAAAATAATATTATCTAGTAGTAATAAACAAAAGGAGTTTTATAATGAAAAAGAAATGGTTGCTGATTTTCTCAGCTCTTCTAACAGTTACTACTTTGGTGGCTTGCTCTAATTCTAATAGTAAGGAAGAAACAACGTCCAAAAGCTCTTCAACGGAACAAACATCCACAACGAAATCCTCTACTAAAGAGTCTACATCTGAATCCTCGACTGTTACTTTAAAAGAGTCAACAGTGACTTATCTGGCAGATGCAGAAATTGATGCGATTCAGACTATCGGAGAATATAAAACATCATTGAACTCATTGATGGACTCTTATGTTGCTGACTTTGATGGGCTAATTGTTCAGTTACCAGAAGAAGCACAGACTACTTTAAAACCATATCGTGAGCAAATTGTAACGATGCTTGAACAACAAAAATCAGCACTGGATTCACAATTTGCGACATTAGGGGATGACTCGACAGTGATTCCAGAAGAAGCACGAGCTACTGTTTTGGATAGTTTAAAAACAGTTCGTGATCAACTAAAACAAACGATGACAACTGTGCATGAACAGGCACAAACATTATTAAATGAATAACAGGGAAAGATTTGGCTCCTGCTCAATGTTATTAGGTTAGCTAACTTAATAACATTGGGAACTGAGGGTCTCTTTTTCATTTTTTTGCATTTCTTCCCAAATTTTCAGAAAATTTTGATATAATAGAAAAAATATTATTTTTAGATTGGAAAATATTATGACTGCACAAAAAATGACTGCACAAGAAATCATTGCCTTTATTGGTAATGCTGTGAAAAAAACGACTGTTAAGGTGACCTTTGAAGGTGAATTGGCTGGTCCTGTTCCTGCTGAAGTGACAAAGCTTGGCAATGTCCTCTTCGGTGACTGGAAGGATGTCGAGCCACTTTTGGCAAACTTGACTGAAAATGTAGACTACGTGGTCGAGCAAGACGGCCGCAATTCGGCTGTGCCATTGCTTGACAAGCGGAACATCAATGCCCGTATCGAGCCAGGTGCCATTATCCGCGATCAAGTGACCATTGGCGATAATGCCGTTATCATGATGGGTGCGGTCATTAACATCGGTGCGGAAATCGGCCCAGGTACCATGATTGACATGGGTGCTATCCTTGGTGGTCGTGCGACGGTTGGTAAAAACAGCCACATCGGTGCAGGTGCGGTCCTTGCAGGTGTTATCGAGCCAGCTTCGGCTGAGCCAGTGCGTGTTGGCGACAATGTTTTGGTCGGTGCCAATGCCGTTGTTATCGAGGGCGTGCAAATCGGTAGCGGCTCTGTTGTCGCAGCCGGTGCTATTGTGACCCAAGACGTCCCTGAAAACGTTGTGGTTGCAGGTGTACCAGCCCGCATCATCAAGGAAATCGATGAGCAAACCCAACAAAAAACAGCCTTGGAAGAGGCATTACGGACACTCTAAGAGGTAGTTATGCTAGATTTAATTGCAACACGGCGGGCCCTCCACCAGATTCCAGAGTTGGGTATGGAGGAGTTCAAGACACATGCCTTTCTTATGGAAACTATTGAGAACTTGCTGGAAGATTGCTCTTTTGCCCAAGTCCGTACATGGAAGACAGGTATCCTGGTCTATCTGACAGGTTCTGCTCCTGAAAAGACCATTGGCTGGCGGGCAGATATTGACGGCCTGCCTATTGTGGAGGAAACGGGCCTGGACTTCAAGTCCCTCCACCCAGACCGTATGCACGCCTGCGGACATGATTTCCACATGACCATTGCCTTGGGGCTTTTGGAGAAAATGGCAGAGCAGCAACCAAGGAATAATCTTCTCTTCTTGTTTCAGCCTGCGGAGGAAAATCTAGCAGGTGGTATGCTCCTATATGAAGCGGGGGCTTTTGGAGATTGGTTACCAGATGAATTTTATGGGCTTCATGTCCGACCAGACCTCAAAGTCGGTCAAATGGCCACCAACCGTACGACCCTCTTTGCTGGGACCTGTGAAGTCAAGATACGGTTTACAGGAAAGGGTGGCCACGCAGCATTTCCCCATACCGCCAATGACGCCTTGGTGGCAGCCAGCTACTTTGTGACCCAGGTTCAGTCAGTGGTGAGTCGAAATGTCGACCCAATCGAGGGAGCAGTGGTGACCTTCGGTTCCATGCATGCTGGCACGACAAACAATGTCATTGCTGAAACAGCCTTTCTGCACGGGACCATTCGGGCCTTGACTCAGAACATGAGCCTCTTGGTGCAAAAACGGGTGCGGGAAGTGGCAGAAGGAATCGCCCTGTCCTTTGGAGTGGACTTGGAGATTGAGCTTAATCCTAGCGGTTATCTGCCTGTGGAGAACAATCCCCAGCTGGCGGATGAACTGATGACTTATTTTGAACAGGTCGAGGGCGTGGAGATGATTGACTGCTCACCTGCCATGACGGGTGAGGACTTTGGCTACCTGCTCAACAAGGTTCCAGGTGTTATGTTCTGGCTGGGTGTGGATACGCCTTATCCACTTCACAATCCTCGTCTCAGCCCCAAAGAGGAAGTGCTTCCCTTTGCTGTGGATAAGTTGAGCGATTTTTTGGAAACGAAAGCAAACTAGACTGGAATTCCCAGTCTTTTTCTGAAAGGAAAGGATTTCCTGTGGATAAAAAAGAAATTCGGCAAGAGGTCTTGCAGAGATTGAAAGCCCTGACTAGTAGCCAGCGAGCAAGATGGAGTCAGCAGCTAACGGAGCGCCTCCTTGCTTCTGAGGCCTATCAAGGCACAAAGTCGCTTGGGACCTACCTTTCCATGCCCCATGAGTTTGACACTTCTTACCTGATTGAGCAGGCTCAAAAGGATGGCAAGCAGATTTTCATCCCTAAGACCTATTCACAAGGTCGTATGGATTTTGTAGAATATAATCCTGATGATTTGGTGAAATCTAGGTTTGGAGTTTGGGAACCTGGTACTTATTCACAACCTGTGGATAAGTCTGTGGTTAAGTTGATCCATGTTCCTGGTTTAGCTTGGCATCAAGCGGGTTTCCGAGTGGGCTATGGAGGTGGTTTTTATGATCGCTACCTAGCAGATTATCAGGGGGAGACGGTATCGACCTTGGCAGACTTTCAAGTCTATGATTTTGAACCAGATGTATTTGATATTCCAGTAAAGGAGATGTTGATTTTTGAAGAACTTTTTTGATAAGCGCTACCCTGTGACCAATGGCTTGTTGGCAGTCACGGCTCTTGTTTTTCTTTTGATACAAGTATTTCGATTTGGGCAGACCACTACAGCCTATACGATTTTTGAATTTGGTGGTATGTACGGGGAAGTAGTGCGTTATGATCCGACTCAGTTGTGGCGCTTGGTTTCGCCTATTTTTGTCCACATTGGTTGGGAGCATTTTCTATTCAATGGTATTACTTTACTTGGTTTAGGGTATCAATTAGAAGGGCTTTTTGGGTCCCGGAGGTTCTTTCTTCTCTATCTATTATCTGGTATTATGGGCAATCTTTTTGTTCTCTTCTTTACACCAGATGTAGTTGGTGCAGGTGCCTCAACCTCGCTGTTTGGTCTTTTTGCCGCTATGGCACTGTTGAGGAAATTTAGTCGCAGCCCTTATCTACAGGTTCTTGGTCAACGTTATATGGTCCTTTTGGGATTGAACTTGGTCTTGGGACTTTTTAATCCAACCATTAGCATGGCAGGACATATTGGAGGAGCTATTGGAGGATGCTTGGTCGTGATTTTCCTTCCACCTCTTGTGGAAAAGGATCTCTTTACAGGAAAACAGATTTTTTACAGTTTCATTGGATATTTGGGCTTGATTGTTTTTCTACTAGGGGTATTCTATTTGATGTAATAAAAAAAACTAGCGATTGCTAGTTTTTCTTTGTATCTAATTTTTTACCAAGATCGATTAAGTATTGTTTCAAATCATCTTTTACTTGAGGGTGTTGGAGGGCGTAGTCGATAGAAGTTTTCATGAAACCGAACTTATCCCCAACATCGTAACGGTTGCCTTTGAATTCGCGAGCGAAAACACGTTGCGTTTTGTTCAGAGTATCAATGGCATCTGTCAATTGAATCTCGTTCCCGGCACCTGGTTTTTGGTTTTCTAAGATCTCAAAGATTTCAGGAGTGAGTAAGTAGCGTCCGATAATAGCAAGGTCAGAAGGAGCATCTTCTGGTTTTGGTTTTTCCACAAAGGTTTCCACACTATAGAGACCGTTGACACCTTCACCTTGTGGAGCGATAACACCGTATGCAGAAACTTCTTCATGAGGAACAGGCATAACAGCAATGGTTGAAGCATGTGTTGCTTCGTAGTCCTCGATCAATTGCTTGGTTATTGGAGTGGCTGTAGGATCGGTAATGTCCATGAGGTCATCACCCAGCATGACAACGAAAGGTTCATTTCCCACAAAGGCTTTAGCTTGTAAGACTGCATCTCCTAGTCCCTTTGGATAGCTTTGGCGGATAAAATGAAGTCTGATGGCCGTTGCATCATCAACCAGTTTCAAGAGGTCATCTTTACCTTTTTCTTTTAGGTTGTATTCCAATTCAAAATTCGAATCAAAATGGTCTTCAATGGAACGTTTTGATTTGTTAGTTACGACCAATATATCTTCGATGCCTGAACGAAGCGCTTCTTCGAAGATAAATTGGAGGGTTGGCTTGTCAACGATTGGCAACATTTCCTTGGCAAGAGCCTTAGTAGCAGGCAAGAAACGTGTTCCCAAACCTGCAGCTGGGATAACAGCTTTTCTAACTTTTTTCATAAGTATGTAATCCTTTATATTTTATTTTTTTGTGTTTAATAAGAATCAATGCCATTCATTTTCATGGCGGAATTCACCCGTCATGATTTCTTTGATGGCATCTTCAATACCTGCACCTTGGTAGATGACCTTGTAGATGGCTTGGGTAATAGGCATGTAAACATCTAATTCTTGAGCCAACTCATAGGCTGCCTTAGTTGTCGAAATACCTTCAATCACCATTCCCATATTGCGTTCTACATCTTCGAGTTTTTCACCGCGACCGAGCTGATCTCCAGCTCTCCAGTTGCGGGAGTGGACAGATGTACCGGTAACAATCAAATCACCAACACCAGAAAGACCGCTGTAAGTCAGAGGATTTGCGCCCATAGCAACGCCTAGACGTGTGATTTCTGTCAAACCGCGAGCGATAATAGCTGCCTTGGCATTATCACCATAACCAAGTCCGTGTAAAGCGCCAGCGCCGACAGCAATAATATTTTTAAGGGCACCTGCTGTTTCTACACCGATGACATCATTATTTGTATAAAGTCGGAAGTAGTGGTTGCTGAAAAGATTTTGGACGTAGCTGGCTGTTTCCAAGTCTTTTGAAGCTGCAGAAATCAAGGTCAAATCACGGACGATAGTCTCTTCTGCATGACTTGGCCCTGAAACCACGACGATTTCAGAACGGAGTTCAGCAGGAATTTCTTCTTCCAGTACCTCAGACAAGCGCTTGTGACTATCAGGTTCTAAGCCTTTTGAAGCGTGCATGACAACTACCTTGTGTTTGAGAGCTTGTGCGACTTGCTTGGCAACTAGGCGTGTTACCTTGGTTGGCACAACGAAAAGAACCGCGTCAACACCGTCCAAGGCTTCAGTCAAATCCTTATATCCTTTGATGTTTTCATCTAGGATAACATCCTTGAAATAGCGCTTATTTGTATGTTCTTTATTGATTTCGTCGATTTGTTCGGGGACATTTCCCCAAATACGGACAGTATGACCGTTGTCGTTGAGAACTTGTCCTAGGGCGGTGCCCCATGAACCGGGTCCCAAGATGGCAATGGTTTGTTTGGTCATAAAAAATCCTTTCTAGTTGGTGTAATTTAGATATATTATACCATAATTGATACATAAAATCTTATATAAGTTATACAGTATATATATTATAGTTTTCGAGTAAGTAATGGTGCTGAAACAACAAAATATTTTCAGAAAAGAGCAAACGGAATAATTGACAATAGTTCCTAAGAGAACTATAATAGTTCTCATGGTAATTATTTTCGTAGAAAGGAGCTATCATGGGACATACTATTGCAGATTTTCGGAATCTATTAAATCAGATTGAACAAATCAGTGAAACCATTGCAAAGGAATATGATGTGGAACACCTAGCTGGACCACAGGGATGGGCCCTGCGTTTTATAGCAGAACGGTCTGAAGTTGAAACCTTTGTCAAAGACATTGAAGCGGAGTTGAAGATTTCCAAATCCGTTGCCAGCAATCTAGTTAAGCGAATGGAGAAAAATGACTTTATTCGGGTTTTACCTTCTCAGTTTGACAGACGCTATAAGCAGTTGGTCTTGACAGAGAAAGGTCGGAGCAAGATTTGTCACCTAAAATCCTTCCATGAGGAGATGCACCATTCTCTCTTTCGAGGTATTCAAAAGGAAGAATTTGATTTGATCAGACAGGTGGCCGATCAATTAAAAGAAAATATTCAACACTATAAGGAGAAGAATCATGTTTAAAGAAGCCATTTTACGTTACAAATGGTATGCCTTGGCATCGGTCTTGTTGACGTCTATTGTCGTAGCAACGACCTTGATGCAACCTAGTTATTTACAGGATGTATTGACTGCTGTCTTGGCCAATGATAAGGAAGAAATTGTCCGTGTCGGTAAGTTCCTCTTGCTGATTGCGGGAATTGGTCTCTTGGCTGGTCTGACCAATACAATCATGGCAGCTAAGATTTCTCAGGGAGTGTCTGCGGATATTCGTGAGAAGACCTTTCGGAAAATTCAGAGCTTTTCCTATGCCAATGTAGAGGAATTTAATGCAGGGAATTTGGTGGTTCGTATGACCAACGACGTCAACCAAATTCAGAACCTTGTCATGATGCTCTTTACTATCCTGATGCGGGTACCCCTGCTCTTTGTTGGTGCCTTTATCATGGCAGTGCGCACTTTGCCAGAACTTTGGTGGATTATCGTGCTCATGGTCATCATCATCATGGGAATCATGGCAGTCGTGATGGGCTTGATGGGACCGCGCTTTGGTAAATTCCAGTCCCTCATGGACAGGATGAATAGCATTGCAAAGGAAAACCTCCGTGGGATCCGCGTGGTTAAGTCCTTTGTACAGGAGAAGAATCAATACGCTAAATTTAAAGAAGTATCCAATGAGCTTTTGGATCTTAACCTCTTTATTGGTTATGGTTTTTCTATCTTGCAACCTTTGATGATGTTTATCTCCTACATGGCGATTTTTGTGTCGCTTTATCTCGTTTCAGGGATGTTAGACACTAATATCGAAGCAGTTGGGGGCTTTACTTCCTTTATGAGTTACCTTATGCAAATCATGTTTGCGATTATCATGACTAGCTTTATGGGGATGCAGGCTTCACGTGCTGCTATTTCCATTAAACGTCTGAGTGAGGTTTTAGATACAGAGCCAGCGATGTCCTTTAAAGATGGTGCAAAAGAGGACTTGGATGGTCGGATTGTTTTTGACAATGTCAGCTTTACCTATCCGCATGACACTGAGCCAACCTTGAAAAATATCTCCTTTGAGATTGAGTCTGGTCAGATGGTCGGTGTGGTCGGTGCAACGGGTGCGGGTAAATCAACACTAGCTCAGCTCATTCCGCGTTTGTTTGATCCACAGGAAGGGACTGTGTCAATTGGCGGTCGTGATTTGAAAGACATCAGTCAGGAAACCTTGAGAGATACAGTGTCTATCGTTTTGCAAAAAGCTATTCTCTTCTCAGGGACCATTGCGGACAATTTGCGTCAAGGTGCACCTGGTGCAGATTTGGAACGTTTGGAGCGGGCCGCAGGTATTGCCCAAGCCAAAGAATTTATCGACCGCTTGGATGATACCTATGAGAGCCAAGTAGAAGAACGTGGAAATAACTTCTCAGGTGGTCAGAAACAGCGGATGTCCATTGCGCGTGGGGTGATTAGTGATCCTAAAGTCTTGGTGCTAGATGATTCGACCTCAGCCTTGGATGCCAAATCAGAGAAGTTGGTCCAAGAAGCCCTCAACCATGATTTGAAGGGGACAACGACGGTCATCGTTGCTCAGAAGATTTCTTCTGTTGTCAAAGCTGATAAGATATTGGTTCTTGATGAAGGTCGCTTGATTGGTCAGGGAACACACGCAGAATTGGTAGCGACAAATGACGTCTACCGAGAAATTTACGAAACACAGAAAGGGAAGGAAGAATAAATGAAGACATTACGTTTTTTCTGGTTTTATTTTAAACGCTATAAGCTGTCCTTTGCTGTGATTTTTCTAGCCATTGTGACGGCGACCTATTTGCAGGTTAAGACACCTGTTTTCCTGGGTAATGCTATTGCAGAGATGGGGAAAATTGGTCAGGCTTATTTTGCTGCAGAGCAGATGGGGCAGTCAGGTTTCAAGCCTGATATGACGGACTTTAATGGGGTTATGCTCAATCTCTTGTTGGCCTATGTGGCGACTGTGGTATCAACCTTGATTTATACCATCCTCTTCACGCGTATCGTGGCTCATTCAACCAACCGGATGCGAAAAGGTTTGTTTGGCAAGTTGGAACGCTTGACAGTTGCCTTCTTTGATAGCCACAAGGATGGGGATATTCTTTCTCGTTTTACCAGTGATTTGGATAATATCCAAAATGCTTTTAACCAGTCCTTGACTCAGGTAGTGACCAATATCGCTCTTTACATCGGTATGGTTATCATGATGTTCCGTCAGGATACTCGCTTGGCTTTGGTAACTATTGCATCCACGCCAGTTGCTTTGATTGCCCTAGTGATTATCATTCGCCTGTCACGGAAATATACTGACAAGCAACAGGCTGCCGTGTCTAAACTCAATGCCTACATGGATGAGAAGATTTCAGGACAAAAAGCGATTATTGTACAGGGTGTGCAGGAAGAGACTATTGATGGTTTCTTGGAGCTCAATGAAGAAGTTCGTCGCACAACTTTCAAGGGACGTTTGTTTGGTGGGATTCTCTTTCCATTTATGAACGGAATGAGCTTGGTTAATACTGCCATTGTTATCTTTGCAGGTTCCAGCATTGTTCTCAATGATAGCTCGCTGGAAACAGCTGCCGCACTTGGTCTGGTCGTGACTTTTGTTCAATATTCGCAACAGTATTACCAGCCAATCATGCAGATTGCATCTAGCTGGGCAGAATTGCAGTTGGCTTTCACAGGAGCTCATCGTATTCAGGAAATGTTTGATGAGCCTGAGGAAGTCCGCCCTCAAAACGCTCCGCTATTTACCGAATTAAAAGAAGGTGTTGAAATCAAGGACATCGACTTTGGCTACCTGCCAGGTCAGAAGGTCTTGGACAAGGTGTCTATTTCAGCTCCTAAGGGCAAAATGGTGGCGGTCGTTGGTCCGACGGGATCTGGTAAGACTACTATTATGAACTTGATCAACCGCTTCTACGATGTCAATGGTGGTAGCGTGACCTTTGACGGTCGCAATATTCGGGAATATGATTTGGATAGTTTGCGGGATAAGGTCGGCATTGTCTTGCAGGAATCGGTCCTCTTCTCTGGCACTATTGCGGACAATATCCGCTTTGGTGATGAGAGCATTTCGCAAGAAATGGTGGAAACCGCAGCCCGTGCCACCCATATCCACGACTTTATCATGAGCTTGCCAGAGGGTTATGAAACCTTTGTGACCGATGATGAGAATGTCTTCTCCACAGGTCAGAAACAGCTGATTTCCATTGCCCGTACGCTCTTGACAGATCCACAGGTCTTGATTTTGGACGAAGCAACGTCTAACGTTGATACCGTAACGGAAGCCAAAATCCAAAAGGCCATGGAGGCCATTATCGCAGGACGGACCAGCTTCGTCATTGCCCACCGCCTCAAAACCATTCTCAATGCGGATGAAATCATCGTCCTCAAAGACGGAAAAGTTATCGAGCAAGGCAACCACAGCCAGCTTCTCAAGCTTAATGGCTTCTACGCCGAACTCTACCACAACCAGTTTGTGTTTGAATAAAGAAAAAGGTCTGAAACCAGATGAGCTGGTTTTCAGACCTTTTTCTTGTTGTATCTAACTGTTGGAGAAATTGTTCTTGAATATGATAACCTCGGCAGAGTCAATACCGTATTCGGGTCTGGCCATAGACGACTTGTTTCTAGGTGTGGAAGTCACTTGTGAATGCAGGTTCTTAGCGGAAAACTTATTCGCAAAGGGTGTAGAAACTATCTAAATCATAAACGAACAATCCGCTGACACTTATCGGCAATATATGGATCGTGTGTGACGATAATTACTGTTTTTCCACTATTATTCATTTCTATGAGAAATTGCAGGATTAAGTCCCTATTTTCCTGATCTAATGCTCCCGTTGGCTCATCTGCCAAGATAAGATTGCTTGGTTTGAGTAGAGCACGAGCGATAGCAATTCGCTGTTGTTCTCCTCCGGACAGCTCGGAAATTTTTTGTTTTAGCGTGTTTGCTAGCCCGATTTTTTCTAGTATATTTTTTATAGACTCTTCCTTTTCCTTTTTTGATAGTCTGGTATATTTTAATGCCATCAGGAGATTATACTCGACGCTTTCGTTCTCAATTAGAGCAAAATTTTGGAATAGATAGGAAATTTGTTCCCGAATTATTTTTTGAGATGTCCTAGTGTTTACAGGTACGTTTGAATGACCAAATAGGAGGTAATTTCCTTCGTATTCACCGTCAAGCAAGCCAATGATATTTAGTAATGTTGTTTTTCCGCTACCACTTTTTCCAACAATTGCGACTAGTTCACCTTGTTCAATGTTGAGGGAAAAATCATGTAGGATATGTTTTTGACCAATCTTTTTAAAGATATGTTCTAAATGAATCATAGGTTCTCTCCTTTCAAGTATTGTACAAGATTTTTTTGCTCCATGCGCAGTGATGTAAATAGGAAAATACCCCCATCAGCAATGGCAAATAGTAAAAAAAGTGCAAGAGGAAATAGTGACTTACCAGCTATCAAAATAACTGGAAGAGGTAGCAAATATAGTAGAGTTAGTCCGATTAGAATAGGTTTGTAGCGGTCAAAAAGTGACCATCCTAAAAATTTCATAGTGATGATATGAGATTTTCTCCAAAGAAACATACTTTTTACAATAAAATAGGAAACAACAATGCTCAGTAAGCAGATAATCGCAAACAGGGTGACGAAGTTACGACTAGCGTCTCGGAAACTATCTACACGTCCTTGTTGAATAGATTTTATTGATGAGAATTTGAAATAGCTATCATCAGGCAATTTCTGAAGAATTTGTTCGATTTTTTGTTGATGTTGAGGGGAATTTGCAATTTTAATTGGGCTACTTAGTCCAGTATTTGATAGATGTGCTTTATCTTCCCACGACATATCATTGTCATTGACCAGGCTAATCATTGGATTAGTGAAATTGTTGGATAAGGTTTCATTGTATGGGAAGAATGTCCAGTCGCCGTCATAATAAATGTATTCAACATCTACCTCGCTGACTGTTTTTGCCACTTGTTCTTCATATTTCAGTGACAGAAAACCAATCAATTTTGCTAGATTTTTGTTAGACTCTTCATTCTCTTTCATTGATGCTGGAAAGAGTACAGTCAATTGTTTACTTGTATGTGGAATCGGAAATCCTATACTTTCTAGATAGGTTTTGTTGGCGTATAGAACAGGGATGTCTTTAGCCAATGTTGAATGTTCAAATTCTTTAAGATGTGAGAAATTGCCAGGGTTTATGATACTAGAACGAATATAGTAAGTTGGAAGATTTTCTGTCAAATTCTTATATAAGGAGTAATAATATTGATGAGCTTTGTCGGAACCAGACAGGCTATCTTGCCAGAGTTGATTTCCTGATTTTACGGTTTCGAGTGTTAGGAAATCTCCCTGTTTTTCCCATTGTTCTTGATAGTTCAATTCTTGGTGTTCCTCATAAATGCTATTTCCGATACCAATCATCAATATAGTGATAAGAAGTGTGAGACAGCATTTGAAGAAATTATTGATATAGAATCCTGTTTTGAAGGAAACAAATCCTTTTATGATAGATGCGGCGTTAATGCGTTGGATAATTGTGATGACTAAAATGTTGATGAGTAGATAGACTTGAAGGAGGATAAAATGCGCTAACAGCATCATAGCTGTAAAACCTTGAGGCATGTAGTCAAAAAACAGAAATGGTAAACTATTTAGAATGATACTACCGATTCCCATAATTAGTATATTTTGTTTTACATAGCGATAGAAAATCTCTAAGTTACTGTATCCAAGTATTTTTTCAACGCCGATATGTTTGATATCTAAAATTGGTTGGTAAACAGAAGTTAATGAAAGGAGTAAAAATGCGATACAGCAGATGAGTGCTACTAGTAGCAAGTCTCTGTTTATTAATTCTACTGCTGTTTCAAAGGTTGGAGTCAATAGTGTAGAAGAATCAATATTGAAAAAATGACTTAATTCCTGTACGATTTCAGTGTCGTTTATGGATTTTGTTGATGTGACGGTATACTGACCATTTAGTGTATGGGATGTATCTTGAAAATAGTTTTTTAAAGTGATGAGCCGTATCGTCTTGGCCTGCAAAAATGTTGGGATATGCCCTAGTTTGTCGGAGGATTGTATATTTGTATAAGATCCACTTCCGTCTTCGTTAAAAGTAAGTTGCTGGATTCCAAAATCTTTATAAGGAAATGTCTCATGAGAAAAAACACCTGCTTTTATTACCTCGGTGTTGCTATCTGTTTTGACAATTGAAACGTTGTATTTATCAGCAATTTTTTCAAAAAAATGCAGTAAATCCTGTGAAGGAACGGCACTATCGCGTAAATAAAATTGAAATGAATAGTCAGTCGTTCCTAATTCACGTATGCGATTGATTTCCTTTGTATAGTGTAGATTTACAACGATAAAACTGACACAACACAGAAGTAGAATCATACAGAAATGGTTTAGCCTTTTCATCTGAACACCTCCTTATAAACGTTTTCCGACCAGCACACCAATAGAGCTGGTCGGAAACTAACTATCTTTTTGAATTTGACTATCAGTCATTTAGCAATTGATGAGTAACAGTTGTTCCCGATTACCCTACTATCAAACATTTCTGAGCATGGTAATCGTTTTTCTCTTAATTTCATGGTCTGTGGAAAACTAATTTTAGTGCATATCAAAAACCATAGAAATATTCCATGCCAGTTGGTGGGATTTTGGTAATAGATGCTTTTGCCCAAATACCTGCGCCTTGGCGTTGACGGTTTTCATGTTGCCCATTTTTTACAGTAGCGGTATGAGAACGTGTTGGATGATGGTAGTTGGAATACCCGTAGGTTCCTGTCCATCCAACTCCATAATGCCATTCGCCACCATCGACAAAATCTGCAAAGGCGACTGTGGATACCATTAAACTACAAGCAATTCCCAAGGCAAAACCTAATTTAGCAAACTTTTTCATGATAATTTTCCTTCCTAAGTGTATTTTTATTTTTAAGATTAGCTTTCCCACCCCCTCCACTCAACATATAGTTTCCAGTCTTTTTCCTCCTTTCCAGAGTGGTGAGATGGTGGTATCTTATTTATTTATTGATAATTGGTATAATCAGATTCCATCCACCCCCTAAAAGTTGAGGCGTTAGTAAGATGGCTGAGTAAGTTAAAAGTAAAAGATAGTTTTTCCAAGTTTTCATAAGAGGACCTCCTATCATTTTGTTTGTTTTTATTTACTATTATGGTATCATGTAGTAAATGTGATTGATGAAAACGTAAACATCTCTCACAGTTTTAGGAGGTTATGATGAGGTGGGATTTTGGAACAGTCTTAAAAGAGATTCGCAAATCAAAAGGGCTTAGCCAGCAGGAAGTTTGTGGGAAGGCTTTGTCACGGACAACCCTATCAAAAATTGAAAACAACAAAGAATACCCGACCATTGCTCACTTTTCCCATATTCTTCGTCAGTTGGATATGACCTTTGCAGAGTTTGACTATATCTGCCATGCCTATCAGCCTTCGGAGCGTTCGTCTATCATCCATCGCTTTGAAAATCTGAGAGGACAATTTTTTTCTGAATTAGGTTGTCATGATTTTTTATATCAAGTAGAGCAGTATTTGAAGAAGCAAGAAGATATACGAGTTCAACGAATTGAGCAGCAATTACGCTTAATCTTATCCATTTATCAAACAGGAGATGGGGAGCGAACCAGACAGTTGGGGCAAGCACTTTGGAAGGAATTGGAGAAGTCAGACACTTGGTATTTAGCGGATTTTCGTAAGTTGGGGTTGGTGCTTCCGATCATTCCTGTATCTCATTTGAAAGGCTTTGTAGATAAAATCTTGCTTTCCTTGGACAAGTATAAGGACTTCAGAGATGTACAGGTTAGCCAGTTTGCTTTTCTCTATAATCTATCGACCGTTTTACTGAAAAATAGGGAGTATCAACTTTGTGTTTCAGTAATGGAGAGAGTTTATGCCATGGCTCAGGAAAGTATGCGGATTGATTATGTAGGCATGGCCAATGTTCGCATGGGTATCTTTCAGCAGGATAGCGGGATGGTAGATAAGGGGCTTGCCATTCTCCGAGCTGCAGACTTGCTAGAAATGGTTGAACATTTGGAGAAAGAAGTTGAGGAGTATTGGGAGATTTTTGGCTCGGAAAAGGATTGAATCACTTGAGCTAGTTTATAGTAGTAACACCTGTCCGTCAGGTGTTTTTTGCTGAAAATCGCAGGCTTTGCCGAATTAGTGTATAATAGACCTATGGTTGGGATATGAGTTTACTTCCTACATAGTGTCTATCTCCGTAAGGTTGACCAAGACTTGTGGCTACGTGCAGCCCGCTTTGATGACGAGTATGCCTTTCCCTTAACAACACTTTTTGCATTTGTGACAAAAAATGCGAATGAATTTGTAGTAGGGAATGAACCCTAAATAACCAAAGAGGCAAATATGAAGGAATTACAATTTTTAATTTACCGAGCAGAAAATGACCAAGAAAAGGCTAGTGTTATTGTCAGTGACGAGACGATTTGGGCCAGTCAAAAGGAAATGGCAAGACTATTTGATGTTGGTGTGCCAGCTATCAGCAAACATTTGAAAAATATTTTTGAAGAAGGCGAACTAGATGAGCATTCAGTTATTTCCAAAATGGAAACAACTGCAAGTGATGGTAAAAATTATCTAACTAGCTATTACAATCTCGATGCCATCATTTCCGTCGGTTATCGTGTCAATTCTCAAAAGGCTACTAAGTTTAGGCAGTGGGCAACAACTGTGCTTCGAGAATACATGATTAAAGGTTTTGCCATGGATGATGAGCGTTTGAAGCAAGGCGAAAACCTGTTGGAAAAAGATTATTTCCGTGAGCTCTTAGAACGAGTTCGTTCTATCCGTGCTAGTGAACGACGAATTTGGTTACAAATCACAGATATTTTTGCAGAGATTGCGATTGATTATGACGCTAATAGCTTGATGACTAAGCAATTCTATGCTCATGTGCAAAGTAAGAACCTGTATTCACAGTTCAGCACTTCCATCTAAGGCTAGTTTTTCAGCTCCTCATCGTTAGTTTTTTTCAAAATACAGTCAGTATTCCCTCAAAAAACTGCCTTGATTAGCGAAAAACGATCTCTTATCTAAAAGCACTTTACTTGTGAATACAGGTTCTAAATTTCATTATGCGATTACAGGTAAAACAGCTGCAGAAATTATTTATGAAAAGGCAGACCACACCAAAGCGAACATGGGGTTGGTAACCTGGAAGCACTCTCCTGACGGACGTATTTTGCAATCGGACGCTCTTGTGGCTAAAAATTATCTGAACGAAAAGGAAATTCGTTCGCTGGAACGTAGTATTTCGGGCTACTTTGACTATCTGGAGCGACAAATTGAGCAAGGAAAAACTCAGACCATGCAAGATTTGGCAGATAGTATTGACCGATTTTTAGCCTTTCAAGATTATGAACTTTTAGAGGGGTATGGTCAAATTACAAGGCAGTCAGCCAAGGAGAAAGCTCGGTCAGAATATGCAATTTTTAATAAAACCCAAAAGATAAATTCTGATTTTGAAAAATTACTAGAAGATTTATCCTCAAAATAAGCATTCGAAAGGAAAAATATGAAAATCCGTGGATTCGAACTGGTCAGCCAGTTTACTGATGAAAATTTATTGCCAAAACGTGAGACAGCCCACGCAGCAGGCTACGACCTGAAGGCTGCAGAGAGGGTTAGCTTGGAGCCAGGTGAGATTAAGCTGGTTCCAACGGGTGTCAAGGCCTATATGCAGGCCAACGAAGTCCTCTATCTCTACGACCGTTCGTCCAACCCTCGCAAGAAGGGGCTGGTTTTGATTAACTCGGTTGGGGTCATCGATGGTGACTACTACGGCAATCCAGCTAATGAAGGTCATATCTTTGCCCAGATGCGAAACATCACAGAGGAAACTGTCGTGGTGGAAGCAGGCGATCGAATCGTACAGGCTGTTTTTGCACCCTTCCTCTTGGCTGACGGCGACCAGGCCGACGGCGTTCGGACGGGCGGATTTGGCTCGACGGGTGATTAAGAGTGGGGCTGATAAATTTTCAAGAAAAATTCTGTCAAGGTTATGAGCTGATTTTTGAGAGAAGTATTGGTGGTTTTCTTTATCTTGGATTTTTGCCCGACCAAGACCGCTTAATCTGTGTTTCTGGTGAATACATTTCGATAATCGAGTTGTTAGACGGTCAGGTGACAAAGGTTGTTGGCGATTACGATGAGGAAGAGCTACTGGTATTCTGTGAAGGGGTAGAGAAACCTGTTAGCATCGCTGGTCAATACGGCGGTAGTCTTCCTCAGACAAATCAGTCGGGAGTTGCGATTCAGACTTATGTTGACCCGTCAGGCCCATATCCGATTTGCTCTATTTTTTGGAAATTGGCAGAGCAGGAGCCGTGCTTGATTTATAAATCTTATTTACCTTACATCTATGGTTTCAGTGAGGATGGTCGCTACTACGTCCATGTTGATGATGGTAGTTTAAGTGTTTTACGTAAAAAGGAGAGTTAGAGTGGCTAAGAAAAAAACAACCTTTGTCTGTCAATCCTGCGAGTATCACTCGCCCAAGTATCTGGGCCGTTGCCCCAACTGTGGCTCCTGGTCTAGCTTTGTTGAGGAAGTGGAGGTCGCCGAAGTCAAGAACGAGCGGGTCAGCCTGACAGGTGAGAAGACCCGTCCCATGAAACTCAATGAAGTTTCCTCTATTCAAGTGGTTCGCACCAAGACTAACATGGAGGAGTTCAACCGTGTCCTCGGAGGTGGTGTGGTGCCAGGCAGTCTGGTCCTGATCGGAGGCGATCCAGGGATTGGGAAATCCACCCTGCTCTTACAGGTATCTACCCAGCTTTCGACCATTGGCACCGTCCTCTATGTGTCGGGGGAAGAGTCTGCCCAGCAGATTAAGTTGCGAGCGGAGCGTCTGGGGGACATCGACAGCGAGTTCTATCTCTATGCGGAGACCAATATGCAGAGCATTCGGACCGAGATTGAGAAGATAAAACCAGATTTCCTGATTATCGACTCTATCCAGACAATTATGAGCCCTGACATCTCCAGCGTGCAAGGCTCTGTCAGTCAGGTCCGTGAAGTGACCAATGAACTCATGCAGATTGCCAAGACCAACAACATCGCAACATTCATCGTCGGCCACATGACCAAGGAAGGAACCCTGGCTGGACCGCGGACCTTGGAGCACATGGTGGACACAGTTCTCTATTTTGAGGGCGAGCGGCAGCACACCTTCCGTATCTTGCGGGCGGTCAAAAACCGCTTTGGCTCCACCAACGAAATCGGCATTTTTGAAATGCAGTCGCAGGGTTTGGTCGAAGTCCTCAATCCTAGCGAGGTCTTTCTGGAAGAGCGTCTGGACGGGGCGACTGGCTCTGCCATTGTCGTGACCATGGAGGGCACCCGCCCTATCCTTGCCGAAGTGCAGGCCCTGGTGACTCCGACCATGTTTGGCAATGCCAAGCGGACCACGACAGGCTTGGATTTCAATCGTGCCAGCTTGATTATGGCGGTTTTGGAAAAACGGGCAGGCCTGCTCCTCCAAAACCAAGATGCCTACCTCAAATCAGCAGGTGGTGTCAAACTGGATGAGCCAGCTATTGACCTAGCGGTCGCAGTTGCCCTTGCCTCCAGTTACAAGGATAAGCCTACCAACCCACAAGAGTGCTTTATAGGCGAGATAGGCCTGACAGGTGAAATCCGCCGCGTCAATCGGATTGAACAACGGCTTAACGAAGCCGCTAAATTGGGCTTTACCAAGGTCTATGCCCCCAAAAATTCTCTGACAGGTATCAAGGTGCCCAAGGAAATCACGGTTATCGGTGTGACCGCCATTGGCGAAGTCTTGCAGAAAGTATTCAACTGATGAAATCTTCGGGAGTGACAGCTAGTCGCTCCTCTTTTTGCGACAAATAGTCGGGAATGTGATAAGCTAGGTCTAACCTATTTCTGAAAATTTCAGAAATTCTCATCAGACAAGGAGGTCCTATGTCTTATTTTCAAAACTTTATGAAGGCCAACAAGGCCTATGTTGACCTGCATGGTGATTACCATTTGCCTCTTCGTCCAAAGACAAAGGTGGCTATCGTGACCTGTATGGACTCACGGCTTCACGTGGCGCAGGCCTTGGGCTTGGCTCTGGGTGATGCTCATATCCTGCGGAATGCGGGTGGGCGCGTGACGGAGGACATGATTCGCTCGCTAGTCATTTCCCAGCAGCAGCTCGGCACAAGGGAAATCGTGGTACTCCACCATACAGACTGCGGTGCACAGACCTTTACCAATGAGGATTTTGCGGCCCAACTCAAGCGGGATTTGCAGGTTAATGTCAGCGGTCAGGACTTCCTACCTTTTACCGATGTTGAGGAAAGCGTGCGGGAGGACATTGCTCTCTTGAAACAATCTCCGCTCATACCTGACGACGTTGAAATTTTTGGTGCGGTTTATGATGTGGATACGGGGCGTATGACAGAAGTTATATAGGAATGCTCAGGAAATTCGGTTTTTCCTGTAAATTTTATCTGAATGGCCGAGAAATCCTTGACAAGTTTTTTTGAATGAGATAAAATTGTATTATCACAACAGAACAAATAAAGAGATAAATGATACTTGGTTTATTTTAGCTTGTTCTTGGTTTATTATGGCTATCCTGTGGTTAACAGGACCTTTCGTAAAAAATAGGAGTCAACTATGTCAGACAATCGGATGAAATATACTATCGATAGTAATATGCAGTTTCCTTTGGTGGAAATCGCCTTGGAAGCTGGTGAATCAGCTTATATTCAACAAGGGAGCATGGTCTATCATACGCCGAGTGTAACCTTGAATACTAAGCTCAATGCGCGTGGTGGTTCAGGTTTTGGTAAATTGATGGGGGCCATCGGTCGGTCAATGGTATCAGGCGAATCTATGTTTATCACGCAAGCCATTTCCAATAGCGACGACGGAAAAATTGCACTTGCGCCTTCAACGCCAGGTCAGGTTATTGCCTTGGAACTTGGTGCAGAGCAGTATCGACTAAATGATGGTGCCTTCCTTGCCCTTGATGGTTCTGCTCAATATAAAATGGAACGCCAGAGTGTTGGAAAAGCTTTCTTTGGCGGTCAGGGCGGCCTCTTTGTGATGACGACAGAGGGGCGCGGAACACTTTTGGCGAATGCATTTGGTTCTATTAAGAAGCTAACTTTGGATGGTGGAAGTATCACCATTGACAATGCTCATGTGGTTGCTTGGAGTCGTGATTTGGACTACAATATCCATATGGAAAATGGTTTCCTCCAATCTATCGGTACAGGTGAAGGAATCGTTAATACCTTTACAGGTTATGGAGAAATCTATGTACAGAGCTTGAACATTGAGACCTTTGCTCAGGTCATTGGCAATCATATTGTCGGTGCAGGTGGTGACGGTGGTGGTGGAAGCACATCATTGCTGGATGCGATTTTTTAAGAAAAAAACTCTGCAATTTTCAAAATCATATAATAAAAATTAGGTCCCTCGCGCAATGCAAGGGACTTTTCTTAGTTTATTTCTACCACTTACCTGTCTAATTTTGCCACTTACTGAAATGCCCTTGTAATTGGATGTCGAACTGGTATAATAGAGCTATCAAAAAGGAGGGAGCTATGAAAGTTAGGATTGAATTTGATGACAGCTTAGATCAGCTTGAAGTTGTTATCCGAACCAGTCAGCTGGGACCAGAGATTGAACAGATTCAGCAAGCTTTGCAACAAGCTAGTCGTCCCTCGCTTGTTTTTTACAAGGGGAGCAGCGAGTATTTTCTTTCATTGGGTGACATACTTTTCTTTGAAACGGACGGAACCAAGATTTTTGCTCATACAGGCGATGATGCCTATGAGGTTAAGATGAAACTCTATGAACTTGAGGAGTATTTGCCTATCTACTTTTGTCGGGTAGCTAAGTCAACCATTGTCAATAGCAAGGTAGTCTATTCGCTAGATAAGTCCTTCTCGGGGACCAGTCGGATTTCCTTCTATAAAACTCACAAGGAAGTTCACGTGTCGCGACATTATTACCATTTATTAAAAGAAAAGTTACAGGAAATGAGGTAGGAAGATGAAACGTTTTATGATAGGTTGTTTAGTGATTGGATTAGCGGTCTTGGTATTGCTAAGGGATTCCTTAGGCTTACATCTGGCCATGCCGTTTTGGACAACTGTTTGGTTTGTTTTAACCTTTGTGACGGGTTTTCACCGTTTGGTGAAGCAGGATTGGCTTGCCAGTATCTTTTGTTTCGGTCTGGCTTTTATAGCGGTGAACTCGGTTTACGATTGGGTGAAGTTTGGGACTTGGAATATGGTTCTATCGCTTGTTCTTCTTTGCCTTGGCTTGAAACTGATGCTTAAGCCGAAGAAGCGTAGACTGGCTCATGGAGTTGTCACAGGAGTGATTGGCGATAAGGGACGCGATACAGCTTTTGGCTCCTCTACTCGTTACATTCATGAGGAAAATTTTATCCATGATAGTGTTGATGTAGCCTTTGGATCTAGTACGGTCTATTTTGATCAGGCAGTGATTCTGGGTGATCAGGCAGATTTTCATATTGATGCTGCCTTCTCAAATATCACACTCTACCTGCCTGCTGACTGGCAAGCAGTAGTAGAGTTGGATAGCGCCATGTCAACAACTAACAACTATGCATCTGATCCAAAAGAAAAGGTTCTCTTGGTAACGGGTGATATGGCATTTTCTACATTAAATATTTACTCTATGTAAAAGAATATTCACAGAGGAAAGTCTATCCAGGCTCCTCTGCAAGATAAAAAGTCTGAATATTCTGAAAAATAAGCAAAGAAAGGGATTATCATGAAAAAGATTTTGAAAAATGCTACATACCTATGGGTATTGACGGCGGATATGCTGTCCAATTTTGGCGATGTGGTCTATTATCTGGCCCTGATGAACTATGTTTTACTGGTGCCCAACAGCCGTCTGGCGCTGGCGATTGTGACCTTCTCAGAAATCTTTCCTAGCTTTATGGGCCTCTTCACAGGCTATCTGGCAGACAAGACGGTCAACAAAATCAGCACTATCAAGCTGACCCTTCTCTTCCGTGTCCTTCTCTACCTCATCCTCGGATTCTGCATGGGCTTTGAGCCAGCCCTCTGGATTGTCGTGGTGGCTGCAACTTTCAATGTCTTTGCAGACTTCGCTGGCTTCTATGAAAACGGCCTATATACACCTCTGGGATTGCGCGTAGCGCCCAAGGAAGAGCGGGAGCAGTACTCGGCTTTTCGCCAAACCGTGACCAGCCTTTTCAACATCGCCTCTCAGGCCCTCTCTGCCCTCTTGGTCGGCCTCCTCTCCTACCAAAACCTGGCCTTTCTCAACGCCGGCACCTTTTTAGCCTCCCTCCTCATCATGCAGCTGTTGACGCCAGCCTTTCGCAAACTCCTGACGGAGTAGCCTTTGAAAATAGCAGAGCAGCCGAGCCAGCCCGAGTCAGAAACCAAAGGTCCGAGCATTTTAGCTTCATTCAAGCAAGCCATCGTGGTGCTTCGCAAGATTCCCGAGTTCCGCCTGGTCCTGATTACCAGCCCCATTATCAACGCCTGCGGAGCGATTCTTTATCCTATTCTGGTCCTGCTGATTAGCGAAGACCCAGGCCTCGTTTTCCTCAATGTTGAAACAACTCTTGCCCTGACCATTCTGATCTTCTTTGTCGGCAATATCTTGGGTTCGACCTTGGTCTTTACCCTTTTCAAAAAGACCAGCATGGTTACGCTTGAAGTGGCCGCCACTTTCTCTCTTCTTGGCGTTTTTGTCGGAATGTTGCTACATCAACTGCCAATTATTTTCTTCTTCCTTACAACTATGGGGATTAGCTCTGGAGCTAGTGGACCTAAGTTTAACGCTAAGTTTGTCAATTCTATGCCAGAGGAGCAGTTGGCGACCATTGGCGGAGCGGTGTCAACCTATTTTATGCTAGGTCAAGCCTTTACTCGACTGCTGGTATCAGGTCTGGTCTTGGTATTGACTGTCAATCAGATTAGCGGACTTTTCCTAACGGCAACTGGCTTGTTAGTCCTCTATGTCCTCTACTGGCTGGCATGTAACCAAAAAACACCTCAAAATTAGGAATAAAAAAGGAATTATCGCAGCTAAATACTTGACAAATCGCTTGTTATACTACATATAACAAGGCTTGACTTACCAGCCAAGCCTTTCCTAATGGAAAAGGAGATATTATGTCATTAAATCTTTTTGAAGTTGTGAGGTATGAAGGAGAAGATACCAGAAATATTCTTGCATGGCGGCACCCTAATAAAAATATGAAGCCGGGAACAACCTTAATTGTTAATCCAGGTCAACGAGCAGTCTTCTTCTCAAATGGACGAGCTGTTGCATCTTACGAAGAAGGGAAGCATAAAATTGAGGGGAATAATACTCAGGGACTAGCAAAACTCAAGTCGTTTGTTAGTGGCGGTGTGTCACCAGATTCATCTTTCCTATGGTTTGTTAACATGTATGATTTACAGCCGATTGGCTGGGGGACTCCTTCACCGATACTAGTTCGCGATCCAGAAAGTCAAATTCCTGTTGAATTAAAAACACATGGAAATTTTATACCAAGAATCATAGACTTAGAAACATTTATTTTAGAATTTATGCCGAGTCATCCAGATGTTATTACGGCAGAAGTATTTCAGAAGCGTTTCAGACAGGCGGCTATCGGGACGATTACATCAGGTATTTCTCAAGTTGTTGCGAATAGTCGAATTGCTACAATTGATATTGAAATGCATAGCCATGATATTGCTCAAGGGTTATCAGAGCTTTTAAGCAATCGTTTTGCTAAATATGGAATTTCTGTACAAGAATTTAATATTGAAGCCTTGAAAGTAAACCAAGATAGTGAGGGGTACAAGGAAGGGTTTCGATTCCATAAACAAGTTCTTAGTGCAAAAGGGGAGCGTAGCACTCGGGAGATTGAGGGATACAGTTATCAAGAAGAGCGCCAATTTGATGTTCTAGAAAAAGCGGCACAAAATGAAGGTTCCGCAGGGAATCTTATGGGAGCTGGCATGGGAGTTTCCATGGGGCTCGGAATGGGAGCAAATTTTGGAACACTTATGGGAAATTTGGGACAGGGAGCTCATTCTGCTCAACAGCCTCAGATACCAATACAAACAGAAAAAACGATAAATTCTGAAAACAGCCCTACAGTTAGTTTAGCGAAATTCTGTGGTCAATGTGGGACGGCTTTTACCGACGGAGCTAAATTTTGTAGTAACTGTGGACAGTCACGCTAGGAGGAAATATGAGTAAAAATATTTGGATATATGTGACAGGAGTGCTGGTCATGCTTACAACGGTGGCCTTGGGACTTCTGATTCCTCACAAGGAAATTGGTCTTTATTTTATTGCATTGGGGTTATTGGTTTTATCGGAATTTCTGTTTTTTCTGCAACTAATAGTTAAACGACACTTTACTGACTGGTTGCCCATCAATATCGTAACCGTTATCTGGGTTATTTTTCAAAGCATTATGCTTTTTATCTCCAACTATATTTCTGTCAGAGTTTTTTGGATTGTTGAAGTTATTGTTATTGGTGGTGTAGCTATTATTGGTAGTTTGACAGCAACTGATAGTCACTATCGAAGGGTTCGAAGAGAAATTATTGCAGATAATAGTGAGGATGTCTTTACCCCAAAACAAGGAGACTACTAATGTATCAATTATTTCGTTTTTTGAGTTTAGTCTTCATGGGACTAGCTAATGCTATTTTGGTCCTCCTCCTCCTTATTCATGCTTTTCCTGATACTATTCTTGATTCTAAATTCAGTGTTGGTACGATAATATTCTCTTTTTCGGGTTTCACATTAGCAGCCTTTGTTTACTATAGTTGTGGTGTTTTAGAGAACATCAAGCTGAAGGCTAACGCATTGGATGAGATATACCAAGGAAAAGTACGTTACAAAGACTACTTGAGAGAAAAAAAGGAACAGTCACATGCTTAAAGCGTTAAAATCAATCTGGGATGCATTTCGTAGTTGGTTACTTTTTAGTGGAATGATGATCTATTGTATAGTCGCAACAATATTTTCACAAGATATGCGACTTGATACTATTTCTTTAGTATTTAACTTTATTGTGACCTTTTTGGTCATATTTGGGATTCCCTTACTCGCGATGCGTCTCTTTAAGCTGTCGTCAGATGGTGTGTTGGCATGCTTTCCATTATTAGCTCTTTTTTTGCTTTTGATTGGTTTTCCCAATCCGGTTTATATAATCGGTGCAATGGTAGTATTGTTGATTAAACCACGCGGTCGGACAGTTGTAGAAAATATTGTCAAATTTTTTTCAACGGATAACCTGAAATATCTATCAATGTCTCTGATGATACCCTTGATAATCCTATTTTGCTTAGTCGTTTCAGCAGAGGGTAGTCAAATGACATTGCCAAATATTGTCAAAACTTTGATTATACGAGTGGCAGTTCTTTATATTGTAATTATACTAATCAGTTGTGTATTAACTTATCGAAAATCTCGATTAGAAGAACGCGTTAAAACACAAGCACAGATAAGGGAACTTTTTGAACTCTTTGAACACTATCAGATTACAGAAGAGACCTATCTTGTTATTTGTGAATCTTGCAGTGCAGAAAATTTTTTAGAATTAGGACAAGGACAATCGTGTAGCCACTGTGGTGCTTGGCTTGCCAGAAAGGAGCCCTAGATGCGACGCTATCGATTGGAGATAACAAAATTTGGATTCCCTATCATTTTTATCATTTGGCTAGGCTCTACAATTTTTCTCTGGCAGATGATTTTAGATTTTTTTAGAAGAAAAAAGGAGGCTGGAATTTCAGTACCTTCCTTAGTAAGTACTGCTTTGATTATTGTGACGGTAGCCTTTATTGTCTTTTTCACACTATCTTTCTATATCTTACTTCGCCCGCCTCGGACAGGACGTCAGGGAAGAAGTTTGAAAGAGGTTTTGGCATATGAAAGTCGGAAAGAAGATGTTGTAGAAAGTGAAGGGCAATCACTTATCAGGAAGACTACCTATCGCCTGGAGGCCAAGAGAGTCTATTGTCCGGCGTGTGGAAAGCCTGCTGAGGGCTTGTTTGATACCATTATCACTTGTGTAAGTTGTGGACATAGCTATCGTATAGAATAGTAGTACAAAGCCCTCGTTTATCCATTGTTTATTTTCGATTAAATGATAGCCAAAACTCAAAAGCATGAAAAATACCTCAAAATCAGTCTCTCTAGGCTGATTTTTCTGTTTTCTTATGCATATCTATGCTATAATGTTCTTGATTGCTACTCTTCGAAAATCAAATTCAGGCGTCGTTGACTTGACTTGATGAGTGACAAGCTCCAGTGGAGCTTGTCAGCCTGCTACCCGAAAACAAAAAAGTAGCGGGTTCATCCACCTCTTAGTTGATGCGAACTTCGTTCGCTCTATTTCCAACCTTCAACTATCTCCCTAATAGTTGAAGCTAGTCTGAATTCGATTTTCATTGAGTATGAAAATTTTACAGGAGAGAAACATGACTAAACCAATTCGTGTGCGTTACGCACCAAGTCCAACGGGACTTTTGCATATCGGAAATGCCCGTACAGCATTGTTCAACTATCTTTTTGCCCGTCATCACGGCGGTACTTTCCTTATTCGTATCGAAGACACAGACCGCAAACGCCATGTGGAAGACGGCGAGCGTTCTCAGCTTGAAAACCTGCGTTGGTTGGGTATTGACTGGGATGAGAGTCCAGAAACTCATGAGCAATACCGTCAATCAGAGCGTTTGGATATTTACCAAAAGTATGTTAATCAGCTTTTGGCAGAAGGTAAGGCCTACAAGTCTTACGTGACAGAAGAGGAATTGGCGGCGGAGCGTGAGCGTCAGGAAGCTGCGGGCGAAACACCTCGCTACATCAACGAATACCTGGGTATGTCTGAAGAAGAAAAAGCAGCCTACATGGCAGAGCGTGAGGCGGCTGGCATTGTCCCAACTGTTCGCTTGGCTGTCAACGAAGCTGGAATTTACAAGTGGAATGATATGGTTAAGGGCGAAATCGAGTTCGAAGGTGGTAATATAGGTGGTGACTGGGTTATCCAGAAACGCGACGGTTACCCAACCTATAACTTTGCCGTGGTGATTGACGATCACCTTATGGAAATCTCGCACGTTATCCGCGGAGATGACCACATTGCCAATACACCGAAGCAACTCATGGTCTATGAAGCACTTGGTTGGGAAGCTCCAGAATTTGGTCACATGACTTTGATTATCAATTCAGAAACTGGTAAAAAGCTATCTAAACGTGATACCAACACCCTTCAGTTCATCGAAGATTACCGTCGTAAAGGGTACATGCCTGAAGCTGTTTTCAACTTTATCGGTCTCTTGGGTTGGAACCCTGGTGGTGAAGAGGAAATTTTCTCCCGTGAGCAATTTATCCAACTCTTTGATGAAAATCGTCTCAGCAAGTCACCAGCAGCATTTGACCAGAAGAAAATGGACTGGATGAGCAATGAGTATATCAAAAATGCTGATTTGGAAACTATTTTCAACCTTGCTAAGCCATTCTTGGAAGAAGCGGGTCGCTTGACAGACAAGGCAGAAAAATTGGTGGAACTTTACAAGCCACAAATGTCATCTGCGGATGAAATCGTTCCGTTGACAGACCTTTTCTTCTCTGATTTCCCAGAATTGACTGATGAGGAAAAAGAAGTTATGGCAGGCGAAACCGTCCCAACTGTCCTCAATGCCTTCAAGGAGAAATTGGAAGCTATGACGGACGAAGATTTCCAACCAGATAACATCTTCCCACAAATCAAGGCTGTTCAAAAAGAAACAGGCATCAAGGGCAAAAACCTCTTCATGCCAATCCGTATCGCCGTTTCAGGCGAAATGCACGGACCAGAGTTGCCAAATACCATTTACCTACTCGGTCGTGAAAAATCTATCCAGCATATTGATAATATGTTGAAGAGTTTGTAAAGTCATCATCTAAGACTATTAAAGAATCCCCGCTGTCTCGTGACGGCGGGGATTTTGTTATAGATTCTGTAATTTTTCCTCAATCTGCTGGAGTAGATTTTCCTTCTGTTCTTGGAGCAGGAGGATTTGTTTTTCACAGTCGGCAATTTCATCCAGTATGACCAGTTTGTTTTCTTCTAGTTGCTCGAGGGTTCCGCATTTGCTGTCGTGAAGTTCTTTGATACGGATAATAGCTTTCACAGATAGGCCTAACTGGCGAAGTCCTAGGATATTTTCTAGGTTGTTGACTTCTTCTTCGTTCCAGTAGTAGTTACCGTTAACCAGCTGAGGTTGTAAGAGTTCTTGTTCGATGTAGAAGCGAAGCGTATCACGTTTGATGCTGTATTGTTGCATGACTTGTCCTGTTTTCATAATTTCCTCTTGACAGTGCCTTACCCCCTCATGTTACATTGATGGGGAAAGGAGTTATTTATGGTCATTATTGTTAAATGCTTGATTGTGCTGTATTTGGGGTTATTGCCGCTGTCTGCTTGGGTTTATCGCAAGCAGATGCCCAAGTGGTTACTAGCTTTATATGCCTGCCCAGTCTTGTTCAGTTTGTTGAGCTGGCGGACAGTTTGGGGATTTATTTTTGGTTTATTCTTGGCTTGCGGTGTGCGTGTCTTTGGTGGTCGCATTCTTTTTGGGAAAAATCATCTCAGTCACTTTTTATCTCATGTTGTACTGAGTTTCATTCTCGCTCTTGCCCTGTTCTTGTTCTAAAAACAACCTCTCCACATAGTCCTTCTGCCTTGGAATGACTAGCTCTGTTTCCAGAAAATTTTTCAGTTTTTCCTGTGGGACCCAGATGTAGTGGCTGGTTTCTTCGGCTTGGAGTTGGATGGCAGATTTGTCCCAGTCGGTTTCAGCCCAGTAGCAGTGGAAGAGGCACTGGTCGTCATGGGCGACAAAGTGTGTATGGTGGCGGAGTTGGGTTGCTGTCAGCTCAATGCCAGTTTCCTCGCGGACTTCGCGTACAATGGCTTGCTCTGCTATTTCCCCAAACAAGGCCGAGCCTCCTGCTGTTGCTTCATAATAGTCAGGGTAGGAGGGCTTGGTGCTGTCGCGTTGCATGAAGAGGGTGCTGCCGTCGCGGTGGCGGATGATGCACTCGACGACTAGGTGGTAGAGACCATCGGGAATGGCTTCTCCGCGTGTGAGGGTGTGGTCGGTCAAGTGACCGTCGGCTGTGTAGGCGTTCCAAGTTTCCATTTCATTCTCCTGTCAATTTTGTAGTTATTCAGTATAGCACATCTATAAGTGCAAAGCAACATGTTTTGTTTTTGTACGGACAAGTGATATACTGGGGCTACTAACTCAAAGGAGAAATCAATGCAAGCCATTATCCCTCATCTCTGGTACGATACAGAGGCAAAAGAAGCGGTAGCTTTCTATGTAGAACTCTTCGGAGGCAAGATTGACTGGACCTATACCATTACGGATACGCCATCAGGTGATGCGGATTTGGTTCAGTTCCAACTGAGGGACATGACCCTGGCGGCTATTAGTGCAGGGCCGTATTTTAAGCTCAACGAGTCTATGTCGCTCATGGTAAATGTAGCTAGTAAGGACGACGTAAGCCGTCTTTATGAGGCGCTATCAGACGGTGGTCGTGTGCTTATGCCATTGGCAGAATATCCCTTCAGCCCTTACTATGTCTGGCTGGAAGACCGCTTTGGTCTGTCTTGGCAGCTTTCGTATGAACCCGATTTGGATGTGCCCTATAGCTTTGACATCTGCCTACTCTTCTCGCAGGACCAGGTCGGTTTAGCCCAACCTATGCTAGATTATTACAAGGATAAGCTGCCTCAAGCTCGTCTTGGTCGCTTGTCTTACTATGGCGAAGGTGAGGCAGCGGTGGCGGCTGCCAAGTTGAATTATGCGGAGCTGTTCATCGGAGATCAAAAAATCATCGCTATGGATCACGGCTACGGTGGCGTGGCCTCTTTCAACGAAGCCTTCTCCTTCATGGTTTATGTAGACAGTCAGGAAGAAGCGGAGAGCTGGTATGAGAAAGTGTCGGCAGTTCCAGAAGCGGAGATTTGTGGCTGGGCCAAGGATCAATTTGGGATTTCCTGGCAAATTGTGCCGCGTATTTTGATGGAGGCATACGATACAGCAAGTCCAGAAAAGGTCAAGGCTGTGAATGCGACTGTGATGACCATGAAGCGTTTGGACATTGCGGCTATTCAAGCATTGCTAAACTAGCAGATGATAACGGAGACTGCTCTGCAGTTTCCGTTTTTTGGTTGAGGAAAGGTTGATTTACAGGAATTTTGATATAATGGAAAAAAGTGTACGAAAGGAATGTGTATGAAAGCAACAGAACGACGTAAGAAAATCCTATCCCTTTTACGAGAAAGCCTCGATCCCCTTGCAGCTAATTATCTGGCGAAAGAATTTGGAGTGAGTCGGCAAGTAATTGTTGGAGATGTAGCCTTGCTTCGTGCGGAGGGAGAAGCTGTCTTGGCAACTCCGAGAGGGTACTTGCTCCAATCTTCTTTACCATCTACTGAAGGAGCCTACATTCGAAAGATAGCTTGTCAACATGGTCCAGAAGAGGTAGAAAAAGAATTGACAATCTTGCTAGAGGGTGGAGCTCAAATATTAGATGTTGAAATTGAGCATCCCATTTACGGCTTATTATCAGGCAAGCTGAATATTGCAAGTTTAGAAGATAGGGATCATTTTTTGGATGCCTTGGGTCAATACCAAGGTGTGTTACTGAGTAATTTAACAGAAGGAGTTCATACACATACAGTCTCTTTCCCATCTGTGCAAGCCTATAATGAACTTTCAGCAGCTTTAAAACATGCAGGTATTTTACTAGAAAACTAATAAACCTTACAGGTGTCTTGACACCTGTAAGGTTTTGTTTTATAATCAAACCAATAGAAAGAGAGGTGCCTAATGTCCCAATTAACACTATCATCTAAAAATTCAGTTAAGCAGCTATCAATTAGTGCAATTTTAACCGCATTTGCCATTTTAATACCTTTAATGATGCCGATTAAAATCATTATTGGCCCAGCATCCTATACACTTGCTAGTCACATTCCTTTGTTTATAGCCATGTTTATTTCACCAGCTACTGCTATTTTTGTTGCTTTAGGTTCCAGTTTAGGCTTTTTCCTCGCTGGTTTTCCAATCGTTATTGTATTTCGGGCGCTTACGCATCTGTTCTTCCTTACCTTAGGTGCGGTCTTGGTCAAGCGTTTTCCGATTCTTATGGACTCTAAGCGCTTTTTACTATTAGGGATTGGGCTTAATCTCCTGCATGGTCTAGGAGAATATATTGTGGTGATGGTACTTACGTCGGGGGAACAAACTTCTGCTACCTACTGGATAACGATGCTTGGCTTGGTGGGTGTTGGTTCGGCTATTCATGGATTGCTTGATTTTAGTTTAGCTTATTATTTCTGGAAAATGTTAAAAGAACGGAAAATTTATCAACCATAATCAGTTATGATGAGGAATATATTTTAGAAGCTGGAGAATATTCTCTAGCTTTTTTTGGAAATTTTTCTGGAAATGTACGATATTTATTCATTTTTTAAGAAAATTTGCATAAATATGTTGCAAAAAGTATAAATATACACTATAATAGTCACTAAGTTTTATTTGCTAATATATATAGAAATGAGAAAGTTTATGACAAAAGAAAAATTAATCTTAGCTTATTCAGGTGGCCTGGATACTTCAGTTGCAATTGCTTGGTTGAAGAAAGACTATGATGTCATTGCGGTTTGTATGGATGTTGGAGAGGGCAAGGACCTCGACTTTATTCATGATAAGGCCTTATCAATCGGTGCTATTGAGTCCCATGTATTGGATGTAAAAGAAGAATTCGCCCAAGAATATGTCCTACCAGCCCTACAAGCCCATGCCTACTATGAGCAAAAATATCCGCTGGTATCAGCTCTCAGCCGTCCCTTGATTTCTAAAAAGCTGGTGGAAATGGCTCATAAGACAGGAGCAACCACTATCGCCCACGGCTGTACTGGTAAGGGCAATGACCAGGTGCGGTTTGAGGTAGCCATTGCAGCCCTGGATCCAAGCTTGAAAGTCGTGGCTCCTGTTCGTGAATGGAAATGGGCGCGTGAAGAAGAAATCATATTTGCCAAGGAAAATGGTGTTCCAGTCCCAGCTGACCTGGACAGTCCTTACTCAGTCGACCAAAACCTTTGGGGTCGTGCCAATGAGTGCGGAGTATTAGAAAATCCATGGAATGAAGCGCCAGAAGATGCCTTTGGCATCACTACTTCTCCAGAAAATGCACCAGATACTCCGGAGTATGTCGATATTGAGTTTAAAGCAGGGATTCCCGTTGCTGTAAATGGTGAAGAATTAAGTCTAGCCAATCTCATTCAAAAACTCAATGTCATTGCTGGTAAGCATGGCGTAGGTCGGATTGACCATGTGGAAAATCGTCTAGTCGGAATCAAGTCACGTGAAATTTATGAGTGTCCAGGTGCTATTACCCTTCTGACAGCCCACAAGGAAATTGAAGATTTGACCCTGGTACGGGAAGTATCGCATTTCAAACCGATTGTTTCAAATGAACTCTCTAACTTGATTTACAATGGTTTGTGGTTCAACCCTGCAACTCAGGCATTAAAAGCTTATTTGCAAGCAACTCAATCGGTTGTGAACGGCACTGCAAAAGTCAAGTTGTATAAGGGGTCAGCCAAAGTAGTTGCTAGAAAATCTCCAAATTCACTTTATGATGAAGATTTGGCAACCTATACCAGTGCAGATACCTTTGACCAGGATGCGGCAGTCGGCTTTATCAAGCTTTGGGGCTTGCCAACCAAGGTCAATGCGGAAATTCATAAAAAAGACTAGAAAGTAGGAATGTATGGAAGCAAAGAAATTATGGGGAGGTCGCTTTGAAGCCAGTCTTGAGGCATGGGTTGAAGAATTCGGAGCTTCCATCCGCTTTGACCAAAAACTGGCCAAGTATGATATTCAAGGTTCACTGGCTCATGTACAGATGCTTGGAGCCACAGGGATTATCGAGCTTGAAGAAGCCCAGGCTATTCAAACTGGTCTGGAAGAATTGTTGGCAGACTATGAAGCTGGAAAGTTGGTGTTTGATGTTCGTAACGAAGACATTCACATGAATATCGAAAGTCTATTGACGGAGAAAATAGGCCCAGTTGCAGGCAAACTCCACACAGCTCGTTCTCGTAACGATCAAGTAGCGACAGATATGCACCTTTATCTGAAGGACACCCTCTTTCAAGCTGTAGACAAATTGAGCAACCTACGTCAGACTTTACTAGACCTTGCACAGGAGCATGTGGAAACCATCCTGCCAGGTTATACCCATCTGCAACATGCTCAACCTATCAGCTTTGCCCAGCATTTATTGGCCTACTACAACATGTTCAGCCGAGACAGTGAGCGATTTGCATTCAACATTCAGCATACAGATATATCTCCACTTGGTGCGGCAGCATTGGCAGGAACTACATTTCCAATCGACCGTCAACTAACTTCGGACTTAATGGGATTTGCCAAGCCCTATAGTAATTCTCTCGATGCTGTGTCTGACCGTGATTTTATCCTGGAATTTCTATCAAATGCGAGCATTTTGATGATGCATATGTCTCGTCTCTGTGAGGAAATCATTAATTGGTGCTCACATGAATACCAATTCGTTACTCTATCGGATACCTTTTCAACAGGTTCTTCCATCATGCCTCAGAAGAAAAATCCAGATATGGCTGAGCTGATTCGGGGGAAAACAGGTAGAGTTTATGGGAACTTAGTTGGCCTACTGACAGTCATGAAATCCTTACCGTTGACTTATAACAAGGATTTGCAGGAAGACAAAGAGGGAATGTTTGATAGTGCGGAAACAATTTTGGTATCTATCGATATTTTGGTAGGTATGCTACAATCTATGACAGTTCATAAGGAAAGAATGGCTCAATCAACTGAGAAGGACTTTTCCAATGCGACTGAATTGGCAGACTATCTAGCAAACAAGGGTATGCCCTTCCGCCAAGCGCATGAGATTGTTGGAAAACTGGTCTTGGAATGTAGCAAGGCAGGACACTATCTCCAGGATGTATCGTTTGAGACCTATCAAGCTATTTCGCCTCTTATTCAAGCAGATATTTATGATGCCTTGTCCTCCAAAGTTGCTGTCAGTCGTAGAAATTCCCTTGGTGGGACAGGTTTTGAATCGATTGCAGACCAGTTGAAAAGTGCCAAAGAGGAAATTCAGAACGCAAAAAGCCTATAAACGGTATGTTTATTGGCTTTTTTGAATTTTGTGGTATAATAGAAGTAATTTTGAAAGATGGAGTGGCAGTTTGAAAAAAAGCTATCGTGTCAAGCGTGAACGAGATTTTAATGACATTTTTACAAAAGGAAACAATGTCGCCAATCGGAGGTTTGTTGTCTACCGATTACCTAAAGAGCAAAAGCATTTCCGAGTAGGTTTATCTGTCAGCAAAAAATTGGGAAACGCTGTCATGCGAAATAAGATTAAGCGCAGGATTCGTCACATCTTAATTGAATGCCAACATCAACTGGTAGCAGATGACTTTGTTATCATTGCTCGAAAAGGTGTAGAGGAATTGTCCTATCAAGAAATGAAGCAAAACCTCATCCATGTTTTGAAACTAGCTAAACTATACCAGGAAGGTGTTGTGATTGAAAAAGAAAGTTAAATGGGCAGGTCTACTGGTAGTATCTCTAATTGTTTTAACAGCCTGCGGAACAGGGCCAGTGACCAGTCAATCTACAGATGCGTGGGATAGATTAATTTACTGGTTTGCCAGCATTATTCAGTTCCTATCTATCAACGGTCAAATTGGAATCGGTATTATACTTTTTACCATTTTAATTCGAACCCTTCTGTTGCCCTTGTTCCAAATACAGATGAATTCCTCACGGAAGATGCAGGAGCTTCAACCTCAGCTGAAAAAGTTGCAAGCGGAGTATCCAGGAACGGATATGGAAAGTCGCCAGCAGCTTTATGAAGCAACGCAAGCTCTCTACAAAGAGAATGGCGTCAGCATGAGAGCGTCCATGATTCCGCTCTTTATTCAAATGCCAATCCTTTTGGCCCTCTTTCAAGCTCTGACACGTGTTGAAGCCTTGAAAGTAGGTCACTTCCTTTGGTTAAATCTTGGGGAGCCGGATCCGTTCTTTATTTTGCCGATTCTGGCTGCAGTGTTTACATTCCTTAGCTCATGGTTGACCAATAAATCAGCAATTGAGAAGAATATGGCTATGACAATTATGACCTATGTCATGCCCGTGATGATCTTTTTCTTTGCTGTGGCAGCTGCTAGTGGGGTGGCTTTGTATTGGACAGTGTCAAATGCCTATCAGGTTGCTCAAACCTTGGTGTTCAATAATCCGTTTAAAATAATAGCAGAGCGTCAAGCGAAAATTGATGCGGAAAAAGAACGTCAGGCAAAAATCCGACGGGCACAGAAAAAAGCACAGAAAAAGAAATAGGAAAACTAGGAGAGAGAAGATGAAATTTACAGGAGCAAGTGTTGAAGAGGCCATCCAGAATGGCTTGGTAGAGCTAAATATTCCTCGAAAAAAAGCACATATTACTGTGGTTGCGCGTGAGAAAAAAGGTTTCCTTGGTTTCGGTAAAAAGCCAGCGATTGTGGATATTGATGTCATCAATGAAACAACGGTTGTTAAGGCTAATCAGAAAGCAGTTCGTGGCGTTCCAAGTGAAATTAATGACCTCAATGAACCAGTAAAAAGCGTTTCAGAGGCTACGATTGACCTAGGAAAAGTTGTTGCAGCAGTGAAAGAATTTGAAAAGTCTGGTCAAACGCTTGATGATGATATTAAAGCGCAGATCTTGAAAAATGAAAAAGAAGCGACAACGATTTTGGAAGAAACAGGTCGGATTGAAATTCTTTCAGAAGATTTACTAACTACTACAGATGCAACAACATCTGCTAAGGAAGACGTAAATCAAGAAGTCGTCTCAGAAAATCAAGCAGATAATTTTGCTGATTTAGATATTAAGATTGAGCCCCAGTATGATATTGAACAAGTTGTTTCAGAAGTGACAGCTTATGTACAAGAAATTCTGGATGATATGGATGTTGAGGCGCGTATTGATACAAGTCATAATCGCCGTACAATCAATATTCAAGTGGATACCAATGAACCAGGTCGTGTTATCGGTTATCACGGAAAAGTCTTAAAGGCTTTGCAACTTTTGGCTCAGAACTTCTTATACAACCGTTATGAGCGTAATTTCTATATTACAATCAATGTGAATGATTATGTAGAACACCGCGCAGAGGTTCTTCAAGGCTACGCACAAAAATTGGCAGAACGTGTTTTGGCAGAGCAGGAAGCCTACCATACAGATCCGATGTCAAGTAGCGAACGTAAAATTATCCACCGCATTATCTCTAAAATGGATGGTTTGACGAGCTATTCAGAAGGTAGCGAGCCGAACCGATATGTCGTTGTAGATATTGAAGGGAATCATGATTAAAAAGAGGCTAGTCCTCTTTTTTCAATGATTTTCTGATTCTTTCCTAAAAGTATGGCAGAATAGCTTGACAAACGAACAGAATTTATATAAAATAGTTTGGTATGTTTAGTAACTGATCAAAACTAGCCGGCTAAACGAATACAAGAATCTAAGAGGAGGTATTCATCGTGAAACGTACTTTTCAACCAAGTAAAATCCGTCGCGCGCGTAAACACGGTTTCCGTAGCCGTATGGCAACTAAAAACGGCCGTCGCGTGTTAGCTGCTCGTCGCCGTAAGGGACGTAAAGTTCTTACAGTAGCATAAGAAGATGAAAAGAGAAGCCAGCAGAAACTCGAGTCTGCTGGTTTTTTTCTTCTCATAAGAATCTTCTGAAATATGTTACAATAGTAGGAAAGAAAGTGATGGAACGATGATACAAATTTTTGACACCCACACCCACCTCAACGTAGAGCAGTTTGACGGTCGGGTCCAAGAAGAATTAGACTTTGCCAAGGAAATGGGGGTCACCCTCCACAATGTAGTCGGTTTTGACCGAGCAACCATTGACAAGGCTATGGAGCTTGCTGACCAGCACCCTGAAATTTATCTGACCTTGGGCTGGCATCCGACAGAGGCTGGCACCTATGACGAAGAAGTAGAGAGCTACTTGCTTGAGGTACTCAAACATCCCAAGGTCATTGCCCTGGGGGAGATTGGGCTGGACTACTACTGGATGACGGCTGATAAGGAAACCCAGGCTCGTGTTTTCAAGCGACAGATGGAGTTGGCCAAGCAGTTGGATTTGCCCTTTGTGGTTCATACTCGCGATGCTTTGGAAGATACTTACCAGATCATCAAGGAAGTCGGCGTCGGTCCACGCGGAGGCATCATGCATTCCTTCTCTGGCATGCTGGAGGAGGCTCAGGCCTTCATGGACCTAGGCATGCACATTTCCTTCTCGGGAGTGGTGACTTTCAAAAAAGCTGTCGAACTTCAGGAAGCGGCGCAAGCATTGCCCCTAGAAAAAATCCTAGTCGAGACGGATGCGCCCTACCTGGCCCCAGTTCCTAAGCGTGGTCGGGAAAATCGCACCGGCTACACCAGATATGTGGTGGATATGCTGGCCCAGCTTCGCAACCAGTCGGTCGAAGAAGTGGCGAAAGCGACCTACGAGAATGCAAGGAGCTTGTTCAGAATTGACACAGAAAATTAAGATACAAGAAGTCCTCGTTGTTGAAGGCAAGGACGATACCGCAAACCTAAGACGATTTTACGAGGTGGATACCTACGAAACCAGAGGCTCTGCCATATCAGACGATGACTTGGAACGCATCGAGAAACTCCATAACCTGCGTGGCGTCATTGTCTTTACTGACCCAGACTACAATGGGGAGCGGATTCGGAAGATGATTATGCAGGCTATTCCCACGGTCAAACACGCCTTTTTACAGCGGGACGAGGCCAGGCCCCAGTCCAAAACAAAAGGGCGGTCCTTGGGCATTGAGCACGCCAGCTTTGAGGACTTGGAAAAAGCCCTCGCAGGCGTGCGTGGTTACTACGATGATGAAAATAACTTTGACATCACCAAGTCAGATCTGATGCGACTAGGCTTGCTTATGGGCGGAGACAGTCGCAAGCGGAGGGAGTATCTGGGAGAAAAGCTCCGCATCGGCTACTGCAACGGCAAGCAACTACTCAAACGCCTGGAGCTGTTTGGGATAAGTCTGGCGGAAGTTGAGGAGGCTATGGAGACTTTCGTTGAAGGGAGTAAGAAATGAAGCGGTTGAAAAAAGAGCGGGGTCAACATCGTAAGCTTCAGAATCTATTGAAAGCTATGAGTTATATTTCTTGGTCGATGTGCTCGGAAGATGCTCTATACGATCATTTCCATGTGCCAAGTAGCCCATTCATACAATCAACGAAAACTAGACCAGCAATCAAAAGACAGTTTTGTCAGGGGTGGGAGATTTTGACGGAGCGGTTTATAGCTGGCAAACCAGAAGAGCTCCGCTTTTGTAAGGTCGTATCAATTTTGTGCCTACCAGAGTTGTGGAGTTCGCAGTTGATTGTGTTTTATGACCAAGATTACTATGAACGATTTTTTAAGAATCCAAGATGGCATCGAAATCTGGATCAGTCTATTCTTATAAATACAAGAAATCGGTGGCTGACATCGGTAGATAAATGCATCGTTGCAGATGAATTGCAGGCTGATGATGGAACGTTCCTCCAAGGAGAAGCAATTTTTTTAGGAGAGTTTCCTAGTTGGATCGGTGAAAAGTATATCGAATAAATTATTGAAGTGAGAGAGTATGAGTAGGACAGAACAAGTTATCCTAACCAATATGTGTATGATTACAGACGGTCAGCAGGTATTGGTCCAGGATAGGAAGTCAGAGAAATGGCCTGGTGTGACTTTCCCTGGGGGCCATATCGAGCCAAATGAGTCAATTATTTCCTCCGTCATTCGTGAGGTCAAAGAAGAAACAGGTTTGACGGTATCCAATCTCGAACTCTGTGGTATTCAAAACTGGACGGACCCTACTGACCACTATCGCTATCTAGTATTTTGCTACAAAACCAGTCATTTTTCAGGCTCTATTCAATCTTCAGATGAGGGCGAGGTCTTCTGGATTGACCATGAGGATTTGAAGAATGTTCTGTTGGCAGACGGTTTTGAATCCATGCTGGAAATCTTTGAACAGCCACAATTAACAGAGAACTTTTACTGGTTTGAAGGTGGCGAGTGGAAGATTGATAACAAGTAGGATGTAGAAGCAAACTGCCGATAGACTTGACAATTTTACTTAAAAATCCTAGAATATAGATAGAAAGGTCCTCAAGTTTTCACTTGAGGACCAATAGGACCGTTTTAAAGACGGGACGGATTTGTAGATAACAGAAAAACCGCTACTTACAGACCGGTCAAAGTTGGAAGTGCGGTTTTACTGTTTATTTTTTTCGTTGAAATGTTAAAATAGCCAGTAAAAGAATGCCAAAGTGTATCATTAGCTCAATCGCTTCGTAAACTGACATCGACGGTCACCTTTTCTAAGGAGTTGTGCCATGGCCTCACCTCCTGAATCAGATTTCCGTCCCGCCTTCGGAACTTCCCTACACTAGATTAATTCGGAAAACAACAAGCATTTTGTTCCGCTTTTTTAAAATAAAAGGCAAAAAATGAGAAACACACATAAGAATCGCTAAAGAGTTGTACAATAAGTTTGACAACTCTTTTTTTCTATGCTATAGTAAGCCTAGAAATGATGAGAGGTATTGCTTATGGAAGCTATTGTATATTCCCATTTTCGAAATCACTTAAAGGACTACATGAAAAAGGTCAATGATGAGTTTGAGCCTTTGGTCGTGGTTAATAAAAATCCAGAAGAAGATATTGTTGTACTCTCAAAGAGCGAGTGGGATAGTTTACAAGAAACCCTCACTGTTGCTCGGAACACCTATCTGTCTCAAAAAGTTTTGCGTGGTATGGCTCAAGTCAAAGCAGGGCAAACCCAAGAACGAAACCTGATAGAGGCCGACTAGCATGGGAATCCATTTTACAGAGGATGCCTGGGAAGACTATCTCTACTGGCAAGGTCAGGATAAGAAAACACTAAAGAGAATCAATAAAATTATCAAGGATATGCAGCGACATCCTTTTGAAGGCATTGCCAAACCAGAACCTTTGAAGTATGATTATCAAGGTGCTTGGTCAAGAAGGATTGATGCGGAGAATCGGTTGATTTATATGGTAGAAGCAGACCAGTTGTATATCTTGTCGCTAAAGGACCATTATGGGTGAGAGTAGAAGAAACTGAGAGAAAAGATGCAGATAATCAAACTGACTAAAATTGATTTTGTTGCCTCGCTGTCTATCTGAAGCTTACCTAGAAATAAAAAACAAGAAAGAACACACATGAGAATCGCAGACAAAAACGTTACTCGTGCCGTCCTTGAACGCCACGGGTTTACCTTTAAGAAATCCTTCGGTCAGAACTTTTTGACCGATACCAATATTTTACAGAAGATTGTGGACACGGCAGATATTGACCAGAATGTCAATGTCATCGAGATTGGACCTGGCATCGGGGCCTTGACCGAGTTTTTAGCGGAGAATGCTGCTGAGGTCATGGCCTTTGAGATTGACGACCGCCTGATTCCGATTTTGGCGGACACCTTGGGCCGCTTTGACAATGTGACTGTGGTCAACCAAGACATCTTGAAGAGCGACCTGCAGACCCAGATTCAGAATTTCAAAAATCCTGACCTGCCCATCAAGGTCGTGGCCAATCTGCCTTACTACATCACTACCCCTATCCTCATGCACCTGATTGAGAGCAAGATTCCCTTCAGCGAGTTCGTGGTCATGATGCAGCGGGAGGTTGCCGACCGCATTTCTGCCGAGCCAAACACCAAAGCTTACGGTAGCCTGTCCATTGCGGTCCAGTACTACATGACTGCCAAGGTGGCCTTCATCGTGCCTCGCACCGTCTTTGTGCCTGCACCAAACGTGGACTCCGCCATTCTCAAAATGGTCCGCCGCGAGCAACCCCTTGTGAGCGTCAAGGACGAAGATTTCTTCTTCCGAGTGTCCAAGGCCAGCTTTGTGCACCGCCGCAAGACCCTGTGGAACAACCTGACCAACCATTTCGGCAAGTCCGAAGAAGTCAAGGACAAGCTGACGCAGGCACTTGGCATGGCAGAGCTGGAAGCTAGTGTCCGTGGAGAAGCACTTTCCATGGCTGACTTCGCGCGTTTGTCTGACAGCCTCCAGGAAGTTGGTTTATAAGCAACTATTGATTGTAGAGGAATCTGCAATCAATCTTTATTTTACCTAAAACCATTTTCAATCTATCTTGTTCGTTGACAGTGGGGGGAAAGCTTGTTATACTGGGAGTTGATAAATTTTAAGGAATTATTGTCTGCAAATGAGCAGAATAGTAAGAACCCGTATTCACAGTTTGGCACTTCTACTTAAGGATAGTTTTTAAGCTACTCATCGTTAGTTTTTTCAAAGTACAGTCAGTATTCTCTCAATAAAACTGCCTTGATTAGCGAAAAACTATCTCTTATTTATAATCACTTCACTTCTGAGTACAGGTTCTTACAAAAACAAGAGAGGGTTTCCCTCTTTTTTTATGAAGGTATCTTATGTTAAAAAAATTACTGAAAAAGCATCCAGATATTGTTGCAGTAACTGTATTTTTTCTTTTTTCGCTCACCCTTCTATTGCCACAGATTTTGACAAAAGCAGTGGTGACAGGAGACGATATTGTTTTTCATTATAATCGTTTTTATGATACAGCTATGCAAATTAAGTCAGGAGATTTTTCTTATATAATGAGCTTGCATGGCTATCAGCAATCTGGAAGGATTGTCAATGCTCTATATGGTCCATATCTAGCCTATTTGCAAGGAGCCTTGCTGTTGTTGGCCGGAACTTGGTATCGATATCAACTACTGTCTAATCTTCTTTTAGGAGTTTTGAGTGCCACTTCGCTTTATTTTCTAATGCGAGAAGTGAAAGTACGCTATTCTCTATCTGTTGGTTTATCCATGTTTTTCGTGACTACCTACTCTGTTCAATACTGGTGGGTAGCTCAAGGATTTTCAAGTTGGGGAGTGGCCTTATTTCCGCTTTGCTTGATTCCAGCAGTTCGATTCCTAAAAACTGGTAAAGTTCCTATTTTTCTGATGGCAGGAGCTGTAGGGTTAATGTTGCAGATACACATGCTGTCGGCTCTGTTTCTCATCTTAGCCTATGCAATTCTTTTTTCAATTGGTTGGTTAAAATCGCAAGACAAATGGAACGTAATGAAAGATGTACTGTTTTCGGTTGGAGTTTTTCTGATTTTAACTGTAAATATCTGGTTACCCTTATTATATGTAAATGCAACAAATGAATTAGCAGCACCATTTATAAACAAAAAGTTTATTCAGTCAACAGTTACCTGGTCTAAGGCTTATTTCTTATACTTTCCATCCTCTCTACCAATCATTTTTGCAACCTCTCTTTATTTTATGCTGAAAAAATGGAAGAAGCAATCGGTGATATTGAGGGGGCTGACATTAACTTTTTTGGTATTTTTTATTTTTTCAACAAATCTTTTTCCGTGGCAACTATTTGCTGGTAAAGGTATTGGATTAGTGGATTTAATCCAATTTCCCTTTAGATTCTTTTTGTATGCTAATACTTTACTTCTGACGATTGTTGGTCTTCAATTAACAGATTACGAAGTGCGTAAAAAGTTGTTTTTGGGGATGACAATCTTATCTACCATAATTGGTGTTGGTTTTACTTGGGATCAATATAATCAAGCAGTCAATGACCAGTACAACAAAGCAGAATTCTTACAAGATATGCTTCATACTACTCTATACGGAACAACGGAAGAATTACGTGCATCCTTGCATTCAAAAAATTTAGGTGAGTTTGTTCAACTGGCTCAGAAATCAACTCCCGACTATGTGCCGGTGTTATCTGAAAAAGAAGAGAATGTTCGTGCGGTAAATGAGGCTAAATCTCGTTATGATCGTTACCGTGACCAGATTATTTTACCTAACCAGCAATTTAATAAGCAAGTTTTTGGGGATAGCTTAAAAATAAGTTGGTCGGCAAATCAATCAGAGGAAATCCAAATACCGATTGTTATTTACCGAGATAGTGAATTGACATTGAATGGAAAGAGGTTAGGGAAGATGGATTATTATCTTTCCACTATTGGTGTGCCAACGGTTACCAGCCAAAAAGGGAAGAACACCCTTATCCTCTCCTATAAGCAACAATGGTGGTTATTGCCAGTTATCTTTATCAGTTTGACTGGCTGGATACTTTGGTCGATTTATTATACCTTTATCTACCGAAAATCAAATATTTCCTAAGAGAGAAATGCTATGAAACAAATCAAACTCAAGGCAACCAAGCAATTTATTCTGGTCATGGTAATGACCGTCTTGCTGGCTATGGGGCGAGCCCTTTTACTGAGTGATGTATCTTTTCCACTCTGGTTTATTCCTCTGCCCCTGCTTGCCTATTCTATTTTTACCTTTTATGTATTGGCCTTGCTTGATAAATATGAGAAATTTGTAAAGACCAAAACCTTTGCCAAGTATGTCGGCTATTTTCTAGGTTTTCTATATCTTGTCAACCTGGTCTATCGGCTCAATGCCAAGAAGTATCAACCCTGGAATATTTTCCGTAATAATCTCTTTCAGTTTGAACTTCTATTGATGTTGCTTCTTCCAGTATTGTTGGCATTTTTGTGGCGGAAGAAGACAAAAATTCGAGAAAAATTGAGTATTTGGTCAGCTAACTATCTGGAGCCAGATATCTATCTCTTGTTGACCAGCTTGCTTGCTCTCAGTCCATTAGCGGTTTCTTATTGGAAAGATAGCCATTATGAAAGTTTGGTTGAGAAAGGTTCTTACATAGAGTTTTTCAGCCAGACACCCTTGTTTGCACCTATTCATTTTATAGGGACCTACATTTTTCTTCGCTATCTTCATAAGGCATTTGTAGAGTTTAAGGCAAATCGGACCAATGTCCACAGCATGCTCTTTATCAGTTTGGCACTGGCTATCTTGTCGCATATTGGTTATCAGGCTTCTATGGCTGGGGGAACGGGTTCTTATTTCACACGCCACCTCTTTCCAGGGGCTATTGTCTTCCAGATTGCCTGCCTCTTTTTCCTCAATGTCATCATTAGCCTAGTTATCAACCGTCAAATCTTATCTGTTGCCGTGATTGCTAGTCTAAACGTCATTTTGGTTACGGCCAATTTTCTCAAATTCCGCTACCGTTCGGAGCCAATGACGCCCAATGACTTCAAATGGATTGGCAATATGGGGATGATTCTCAGCTTCATCAGTCTACGTGTTATTTTGGTATCGCTCGTCTTTATAGTCCTCCTTGTGTTTATCTACCGACGTATTCACAAGAAGTATTTTCGAGGGCAGATTGTCGCTACTGTCTGGAAACGACTGGCAGGAATTTCAGTCATCGTATCCCTAATTTTGGGAATGAGCTGGGCGATTCGCAATGAAAAAGATCATAAGATTGTTGGTTGGATTCCTATTCTTTCTCAGGTTAATAACTGGCGTAACGTGGACTGGAAGGGATATGCTTTTGTGGCGCGCTATCGCACCCTATCCTTCCTCTGGTTGCAACAGCTCAGCAAGACCAGTATGGAAATGCCTGAAAATTACTCTGAGAAGACCATGAAGGCCATTGTGAAGAAGTACACCGCCTTGGCTGAGGAAATCAATGCGGAACGGACAGGTCAATTGACTGACCAGACGGTAATCTACATTCTTAGTGAGAGTTTGGCTGATCCGCGTCGGATTCCAGGTGTGAGCCTTAGTCAAAATGTCCTTCCAAATATTGAGTACATCATGAGCCAGACTACCAGTGGCTTGATGAAGAGTGACCACTATGGTGGTGGTACGGCTAATATCGAGTTTCAGGTCTACAGTGGTCTGCCCTTCTACAATTACAGCTCATCCATTTCTTCAGTCTATCTGGATGTGGCGCCTAATATGAAGAAGTTGCCAAGTATCAGTGACCTCTATCCGGCAGATAATCGTATCGCCATCCATCCTTACTACGATACCAGTTACAACCGAAATTCTATCTATAAGCAACTGGGGATTGAGCAATTTTACACTCTCAATAGCGCCAAGTATCCTCTTGCTGTGACGGCTGAGGATTATCAGGGGAATTTTGTCAGCGACAAGAAGACCTATGACTTGATTTTGGATCAAGTACGTTCTGCCGATACCAGCTTTGTGTCGGCTATTACCATGCAGAACCATGTTCAGTGGAATTCTCTAGAGCCTGCAGGTATAACAGCATCGGGTGAGGGCTTCACGGCTGAGGAAAATGAAAACTTGACCAGCTATGTTCGTCTCCTATCCTTTACGGATCAGGCAACAAGGGATTTCCTAGACCAGCTTAAGACCTTGGATAAGAAAGTGACAGTTGTTTTTTACGGGGACCACCTACCAGGTTTGTATCCAGAGTCTGCTTTCGTGACGGACCCAAGCGCGCAGTACAAGACAGATTATTTCGTGTGGAGTAATTTTGAAACGGAAGACTACCATTATGATTTGGTTAATTCTAGCGACATGAATGCTCTTATGCTGGAGACGACCAATAACAAGGTCAGTCCTTACTATGCCCTCCTGACAGAAGTGCTTCATAAGGACCGAGTAGGACAGGCTGAGCGGGATGCGAAAGTTGCAGAAGAACTCAAACTGGTCCAATATGACCTATCCACAGGAAAAGGCTACCTTTTGAAATACAAAGATTTTTTCAAAGTAGCGACTGAAACGACAGAATAAAAATAGACCAAGTCAGATAGCTGGCTTGGTTTCTTCTTTATGTGAAAAAGGACACAAACATGGCGAGTTGTGGTATAATAACTTTGTTTAATACAGATTTTTTATTGTTTTACTTAAAAATCTATTCAATGGTGGAGGAGAAATGAAAAAGAGGAATTTTTGGCTAACCTTATCTTGTATTTTTGCAGTAGCCCTGCTCAATGTTGGCTTTCTGTACCAATATCGCTATATTATTGATGCTATTGCGGCTGGAGATAGACAGGCCTTTGTTTCTTATTTTGTGCTGATGGGGCTAACTGTCCTTGTCATGTTGGTCTTTGAATACATTCGCCAGATTGCCAATGTCAGCTATCTCAATCAAGTAGGTTTCCAATTACAAGCGACCTTTATTGGGAAAATTTTTGATTTGCCTTTTAGGCAGTTTGTTGAGCAGGGGGCGGGAGCCTATATTTCACAGCTCAATAATGATTTGGAGACGGTGAAAGAAGACTATTACGACGCTTTCTTTACGATTTTTCAAGGTGCTTGTACCTTTGGCATTGCCAGTTTGGCCCTTCTTAGTTTGGATGGTCTGACCGCTATTTTCTTGATTCTGATTTCATTCTTGCCGGTTGTGATTCCCTATTTGTTTAAAAAGCGGAGAAGGCTCAATCAGGAGGCGATTTCGGACAGTCAGCAGGTCTATAATACAAGGGTTTCAGATGTCTTTCTGAGTTATTTGCAAGTGAAAAATAGCCGCCAAAGACAGCAGGTTTTGGATGGACTGAACGATTGCTATCAAGCAGTAAATGACAAGGTCGATCAAGCCACTCGAACGACAGTAACCATGCGGCTCTTAGTCGGTTTCGTCTTTTATCTGACCACTCTTTCGATTATCTTTATCGGTGGTTTTCAGGTCTTCTCTGGCGCCTTGACCATCAGTGGCTTGACAGCTATTCTGACCATTTCAGAGCAGTTGGTGGATCCCATTAATAGCATTGCGGCAGCCTTTTTGGACAGGCATGCCGTTAAGGAATTGAAGCAAGAGTTTGAGCTATCTACTTTGGGGCAAGAAATGAAGGGACAGGAACTGGCTTCAGCTTTCCAGAGCATGCAACTGGTTAAGGCTAGTTATACCATCGGTGAGAAGCAGGTCTTTGAAGACCTGACAGTAGCGTTTGAACGTGGCAAGAAGTATTTAATTCTTGGGGAAAGTGGTTCTGGCAAATCTTCCTTGGCTCTTATTTTGACCAAGAATAGCCAACTGCAAGCAGGGGATATTTACTTTGATAAAACCTCTCTTTCAGACTTGTCCTACCAAGCCATTCAAGATAAGATTGCTTATCTGCCACAAGAGGGATCCCTTTTCCATGATACGGTTCTTTACAACTTGATCATGGGACGGGAGGTTTCAGAAGATAGGGTGATGTCCCTCATTAAAACCATGAACCTTGACAGTCGTTTCCCAAGTTATGCTTCTTTGAGCGAGGAAATTAGTGATAATAGCGGACTGTCTGGCGGACAAAAGCAACGCCTGCTCTTGATTCGTTCCTTGCTGCAAGATAAGGACATCTTGTTGCTGGATGAAAGTCTGTCTGCCTTGGATCAGGAAACCTATACAGTAATTGAAGCCTACCTTACCTCACTAACAGATAAGACGCTCATTCATATTTCCCACCGTGTGTCCGATGATGTCCTTTCTCGTTATGATGGGGTGGTACGGATTGGGGAGAGCAATTAATACTCTTCGAAAATCAAAATCAGACGTTGTTGACTTGATTTGATGAGTGAAAGGCTCCAGTGGAGCTTTTCAGCCTGTTACCTTGAAACAAAATAGTAACAGGGTTCTATCTGCGTAAGTAGAAACGAACTACGTTCGCTCTATCTCCAACTTCCAAAGGTTCCCCAAACCTTTGGAGCTAGTCTATTTTTGATTTTCATTGAGTATGAATGAGAAGATATAAAAATGACCCCAAGTCATCAACTTTGACTTGGGGTTATCCTTTATAAATAATGCGGAGGAAGGGATTTGAACCCTCACACCCGATGGGCACATGCGCCTGAAGCATGCGTGTCTGCCGTTCCACCACCTCCGCTTGCTTTTTATTATACTATTTTTACATTGAAATGACTAGAGTAAAATGTAAAATCGAAACCGTTTGCGGTTTTTTCCTAGGAAATTTGGTATAATAGGGACAAGTACACACAAAGGAGTCTTCATTGCAAGGAAGAATTATCAAGGCCTTGGCTGGTTTTTACTATGTCGAGGCAGATGGACAGATTTATCAAACCAGAGCCAGAGGAAATTTTCGTAAGAAAGGACAAACGCCCTATGTAGGTGATTTTGTGGACTTTTCTGCGGAGGAAAACTCAGAAGGCTATATTTTAAAGATTCATGAGCGAAAAAATAGCTTGGTTCGACCTCCTATCGTCAATATCGATCAGGCGGTGGTTATCATGTCGGCTAAGGAACCTGATTTTAATGCCAATCTACTAGATCGTTTCCTAGTGCTTTTGGAACAGAAGGACATGGATCCCATTATCTATATCTCTAAGATGGACTTGGTAGAAGAGCGGACGGAGATGGATGCCTTCAAGGCTATCTATGAGAAAATTGGCTATCCGTTTGTCTATAGTTTGGAGGAATTGACGCCATTATTGCAGGATAAGGTGACGGTCTTTATGGGGCAGACAGGGGTTGGCAAATCGACTCTTCTCAATCGCATTGCACCAGAATTAGCCTTGGAAACAGGGGCGATTTCAGATAGTCTGGGGCGTGGTCGTCATACCACTCGTGCGGTCAGCTTCTACAATGTCTTCGGTGGGAAAATTGCGGATACGCCAGGTTTCTCATCCCTAGACTATGAAGTCAAGGAGGCTGAGGCTCTGACAGATTGTTTCCCAGAAATTGCGGAAAGCAGCCAGAACTGCAAATTTAGGACCTGTACCCACACCCATGAGCCGGATTGTGCGGTCAAAGAAGCTGTTGCCAGCTCGGCCATTTCCCAAAGTCGCTTTGACAATTATCTTCAATTCCTCAGCGAAATCCAAAATCAGCGCGAAACCTATACCAAGGTAAGTAAGAAATTCAAATAGAAAGTTGGTTCTGTATGTCACATTATAAGATTGCACCGTCTATTTTGGCGGCAGATTATGCAAATTTTGAAAAAGAGCTCAAGCGTCTAGAAAAGACAGGTGTGGAGTATGTGCACATTGATGTCATGGACGGTCATTTCGTGCCAAATATCAGCTTTGGGGCGGATGTGGTTGCGGCTATGCGTCCTCATAGCAAGCTGGTTTTCGATTGCCATTTCATGGTGTCCAATCCTGAAAATCATATTGAGACCTTTGCCCGTGCGGGTGCAGATATTGTAACCATTCATGCAGAAGCAACGGTTCACCTGCATGGGACCTTGCAGAAAATCCGTGCCGCTGGTATGAAGGTGGGGGTGGTCATCAATCCAGGTACACCACTTGTAACCATTGAGCCTGTGCTCAACTTGGTGGATCAGGTTCTGCTTATGACGGTCAACCCAGGTTTTGGTGGACAAGCCTACATTCCAGAAGTGGCTGAGAAGATTGAGGCCTTGGTCAAACTTCGTGAAGCCAAGGGCTTGACCTTTGACATCGAAGTGGACGGCGGGATTGACGATAAGACCATTCATTCAGCCAAAAATGCGGGTGCCAATGTCTTTGTGGCTGGTTCCTATCTCTTCAAAGGAGACTTGGATGCCAACGTTGCCAAATTGAGAGCGGCCCTCCATGATTAAGATTGCTGTCATTGCAGGCGGTTCCTTTGACTGCCTTCCTGAGCCTGCCGACCTCTATGTGGGGGTAGATGCAGGCTCTCTTCGTCTTCTGGACCATTCCTTGCCTCTTGACTGGGCCATCGGTGATTTTGACTCGGTGACACCTGAAGAGTTGGGGCGGATAAAGGGTCAAGCAGAGCGGTTTCTGCAAGCTCCTGCTGAAAAAGATGATACAGATTTGGAGCTTGCCTTAAAGGAAATCTTCAAGGCATATCCGCAGGCCCAGGTTCGCATATACGGTGCCTTGGGAGGCCGCATGGACCACATGATGGCTAATCTCTTTCTGGCTGCAGAGCCGGACTTGGCAATTTATATGGAGCAGATTGAATTGGTGGACAGTCAGAACATCGTCCGTTTTCGACCTGCAGGTCAGCACCGTTTGTCACCGATTGCTGGTATGAAGTACATTTCCTTTATGCCGTCGGACCAGAGCCGCCTGACCATTCGTCATGCCAAGTACCCGCTGGATGCCAGCAATTATTTTTTCAAAAAATGTTATTCCTCTAACGAATTTATAGATAGAGACATAGACATTCAACTGGATAAGGGCTACGTGGTCCTTATCTACAGTAAGGATAAGAATTAGATGGATATTGTATTACTTATTTTGCTGATACTGGTCTTGCTCGCCTTGGTTTTTCTTTATGGAAAATGGCAGAGCTTGGCCCTGCTTTTGCAAGATCAGGCAGAAGACACAGCAGACAACTTGTCTGATCAGCTCAGCTATCAACTAGAAAATGCAACCCTCAAACAGCAGCAAGCCATTCATCAGGAAGTGGAAAGACTCCGCACGGAGCTTTACCAACAGCTAACCGACATCCGTCAAGAGCTGAATAAGAGCCACTTGGAAACGCGAGATGCCACCGACCGCCGTTTACAGGCCATTCAGGAGTCCAATGAAAAACGCCTGGAAGAAATGCGGCAGACGGTCGAGGAAAAGCTGGAGAAAACCCTGCAAACCCGCCTACAAGCCTCCTTTGAAACGGTGTCCAAGCAGTTGGAATCGGTCAATCGTGGCCTGGGTGAAATGCAGACGGTAGCGCGTGATGTGGGCAGTCTTAACAAGGTGCTGTCTGGGACCAAAACCCGTGGTATCATGGGTGAATTGCAGCTGGGACAGATTATCGAGGATATTTTGACACCTAGCCAATATGAGCGAGAGTTTGCCACGGTTTCAGGCTCTAGTGAGCGCGTGGAGTATGCGGTCAAGCTACCAGGACGGACTGAAGGCGATTATATCTACTTGCCAATCGATTCCAAGTTTCCGCTGGCGGATTACTACCGCTTGGAAGATGCCTACGAAAGTGGGGACAAGGACCAGATTGACCTCCATCGGAAAAATCTCTTGGCCGCTATTAAACGTTTTGCCAAGGACATTCAGAGCAAGTACCTCAATCCGCCTGAAACCACCAACTTTGGCGTGTTGTTCTTGCCAACCGAAGGGCTGTATTCAGAAGTGGTCCGCAATCCCATTTTCTTTGATGACCTACGCCGTCAGGAAAATATCGTGGTAGCAGGACCGACCACTCTTTCTGCCCTGCTCAATTCTCTCTCCGTCGGCTTTAAAACCCTCAATATTCAACGGTCGGCCGATGATATTTCCAAGGTCTTGGGCAATGTCAAGCTGGAATTTGGCAAGTTTTCTGACCTCTTGGTCAAAGCCCAAAAGCAACTCAATCAGGCCAGCAGCAATATTGACAAACTCCTAACCACTCGCACCAACGCTATCGAGCGTAGTCTTCGTACCATTGATCTGTACGAAGATGACCAAACCAAGGGACTGCTTGGCCTGTCCCCATTAGATGAGGAAGATAATGAAAATTAACCAAATGAAAAAAGATGAATTCTTCGAAGGATTCTATCTCATCAAGACCGCAGAAGTCCGTCAAACACGGGCTGGCAAAGACTACCTAGCTCTGACCTTCCAGGATGATACTGGTGAGATTGAAGGCAAGGTCTGGGACGCCCAACCAGGGAAAATAAAGGATTTTACTGCTGGGACAGTTGTTCACATGCAGGGACGCCGCGAAGTTTACAATAATACACCCCAAGTCAATCAATTGGTTCTCCGTTTGCCAAAAGCTGGTGAACCCAACGACCCTGCCGATTTCAAGGAAAAACCACCTGTGGATGTCAAGGATACCAAGGACTATTTGAGCCAGATGATTTTCCGCATCGAAAATGCCACTTGGCAGAGGATTGTCCGTGCTCTTTACAGCAAGTACGACAAGGAATTTTATTCCTATCCAGCGGCCAAGACCAATCACCATGCCTTCTATTCAGGTTTGTCCTTCCATACAGCGACCATGGTCCGCTTGGCAGATAAAATTGGTGACATCTATCCTCAGCTCAACAAGAGCCTGCTCTTTGCAGGAATCATGCTGCATGACTTGGCCAAGGTTATCGAACTGACAGGCCCTGATAACACAGGCTACACTGTCCGTGGCAATTTGATTGGACACATTTCCCTAATTGATGAAGAGATTACCAAGGTTTTGGTGGAATTGGGCATTGATGATAGTCTGGAAGAAGTGACTGTTCTGCGCCACGTTATCCTCAGCCACCACGGTCTCTTGGAGTATGGTAGCCCAGTCCGTCCGCAGATTATGGAGGCGGAAATCCTCCACATGATTGACAATATCGACGCGGAAATGATGATGATGCTATCGGCCTTGGACAAGGTCGGCCCAGGTGAGATGACCAACCGCATCTTTGCCATGGATAACCGAGCCTTCTATAAGCCCAATATCGACTGATGGCAGTTAGGATAGTGTCTCGACAGCCCCTCACCAAAGGCTGGTCCACGGACCAAAAGTACAAGGTCCAGCTAGAAGATGGTCGCTTTGGTCTGTTGAGAATAGCAGAGCGACCAGCCTATGAGGCTAAGCGATTAGAGTTTCAGTTAGTTGAAAAACTGTTTGATCAAGGTTTGCCTGTGGCAGAGCCACTAAGTTTTTGGGCGGATGACTTGTCAGTCTACACCCTCTATGAATGGGTGGAAGGTCAGGACATGAATGAAGTGGCTTCCGATCTGTCTGATTCTGTCTTGTATGATTTGGGCTGTCAGGCTGGACAGTTTTTGCGAACCTTGCATGCCCTACCGATTGACCAAAGTCAACGGGACTGGAACAGTTTTTATCAGGCTAAGATTGACAGTAAAATCAAGGCTTACCAAGCAACTAGTCATTCCTATCCAAATGGTCAAGCTATGATAGACTTTGTCCAGGCCAATCGTCACTTGCTTGAAGGGAGACCGATTGCCTACCATCATGGAGATTTTCATACAGGGAATTTTCTACTGGGAAGAGATGGAAAACTAAAAATCTTAGACTTTGATCGCTACGATATAGGAGATCCCTGGGAAGAATTCAACCGTTTGATTTTCACGGCAGATTTGTCTCCAGCCTTTGCGCGTGGTCAGGTAGATGCCTATTTTGACGGAGCTATTCCAGAGGAATTTTGGAGACTCATGGCTCTTTATGTAACAGTAAACAGTCTAGGCGCTCTTTCTTGGGCAGAACAAGTAGATTCCGAACAAATTCCATTGATGAAGTTGCAAGCGCAGAAGATTTCTGAATGGTATGAATATTTTAATCATCATTTTCCAAAGTGGTATATGTAAGCGATAAACAAAATACGAAAAAGACGGACTTTTTAATCAAAAAAGTTCGCTTTTTGTAGTTTATTGTGATATAATAGAAAAAAGTGAAAGAGGATGATTTTATGAAATTAAGAAGAAGTGAGCGTATGGTTGTCATTTCCAATTACCTCATCAACCACCCTTATGAATTAACCAGTTTGAATACCTTTGCGGAAAAGTATGAGTCGGCAAAGTCTTCGATTTCAGAGGATATTGCCATCATTAAAAAGGCTTTTGAGGAAAGCTCTATCGGGCATATTGAAACCATTACTGGTGCCAGTGGAGGAGTTGTTTTTACTCCATCGATCTCTAAGGCAGAGTCTGTCGAAATTGCACAGGCCCTTCGTGACCAGATGGCCGAAAGTAATCGTATCTTGCCAGGCGGTTATATCTATTCATCTGACTTGCTGTCTACACCGCATATTTTGAAAAATGTCGGTCGTATCATTGCAGATGCTTTCAAAGATGAAAAGATTGATGCGGTCATGACAGTTGCGACTAAGGGTGTCCCTTTGGCCAATGCTGTTGCCAATGTCCTTAATGTACCGTTTGTTATTGTGCGTCGTGATTTGAAAATCACAGAAGGTTCAACCGTTTCTGTCAACTATGTGTCAGGATCTAGCGACCGTATCGAAAAGATGTTCCTGTCTAAGCGTAGTTTGAAGGCAGGGAGCCGTGTCTTGATCGTCGATGACTTCTTGAAAAATGGTGGCACCATCAATGGTATGATTAGCCTTTTGTCTGAGTTTGACTCAACCTTGGTAGGTGTGGCTGTCTTTGCGGAAAACCAAAAAGGGGACCGTAGCGTAGCTAACTACAAATCTTTGCTCGCTGTGACCGACATCAATGTCAAGGAAAACCGAGTTGATGTAGAGTTGGGAAATATTTTTGAATAACATTTACCAACCTGCACTTAAAGAGATGTAAGGTGGTCCCTATTTAGATTATTCGTGCATAAAGAAAAAGCTGAATTTTCAGCTCAGATTGGAGGAAGGTTTGTTTCGGACATCTTCCTTCAATCTTTTTTTGCTCTGTAGTCAAAATAGTATAAAATTTTTACAATTATGTTTTGCCCCGGCTAAATGATTATTTTTCTATAAATAAAGTTGCATATATGGTTGTATTTTTGGCTTTTTTATTATATAATGGATTAGTAATTATAAGACAAAAGGAGAAAGATATGTCACGTATTAAATTAACCCCAGATGAGCTCCGTACTTCTGCGATTCGCTATACAGAAGGTTCAGATAACATTGATGCTATTTTATCATCTTTGTCAAATGAGCAATCTGTTATTCGTGAAAACTGGGAAGGTACAGCTTTTGACAGTTTTGATGCTCAATTTGAAGCGCTTAAGCCAAAAATTGTTGAATTTTCTGAGTTGCTTCGAGATATCAATGCCCAATTGAATAAAGTTGCTGACATTATCGAGCAAACAGATGCAGACATTGCAGCGCAAATCAATGGCTAAGGGTTGACGAAGTTCAAATGCTAGGAAGGCGCCAGCCTTCCTATTTTTTATCGAAATGAAGGAGATATGAAAAATGGATAAACAGCGCATTTTGAAGTATGGGAGAAATGCTTTGCTGGTCTTACTTTTGCTTCTATCTATCATTGGATTAAATATTGCCGTTCAGAACAACACGAGTATTTCCAAGAAAGAGCAAGAAGCAGGGCGACAAAATATTAAGCTGGATGTTGCCTTGGTCAATGAAGATAATACTGTAACCCTAAATGGTACGGAATATAATCTTGGTGCTAGTTATGCAAAAAATATAGAAAAAAATACTGCCCATAACTGGTCAACAGTCAGTCGTGGTACGGCTGACAAGGGCCTAAAAGAAGGTCATTACCAATTGTTGGTGACCATCCCAAGCGATTTTTCAACAAAAATCTTGGATATCAACAATACCAATGTTGATAAAGCGACAATCACATATAAGATTAATGCAAATGGTAATTTGCAGGTAGAGAATGAAGCTGTTAAGGTGGCAAAAGGAATTATTGCAGACCTACAGAGTCAGCTGATTGATATGTATATGGCCAGCATTCTCGGGAATCTTTATCAGGCACAACGAAATGTTCAGACCTTGTCAGATACAAAGGTGAGCAATATTGCTGTTTTTAGGAACAATCTCTATCAAACAGCTGTTGATTTTAAGACACTTTTTCCGAATTTGACTTCGACGGCTGATTCAACATTGGCAGCTAATAATCTTTTGAAAGAAGCGCTTTCTGGCAATGTGACGGCATATGATAGCCTAAATACTGCTCAGACGGGACTAAAAGATAATTTAGCTACCTTGATTGAACAACGAAATCAGGGAAAACTATCACAGGAAGAATTTTCAGCTTCGCTTTTAGCAATGAATAGCTCTGTACTCAGTGCTGAAACGGATCAGTTGTTTGCAACGATTAAAACGACCCAAGAGGTGCTCTCGGGGCAGTTGGGGGCAGCAGCGATAGACGAGACGGGTGAAGCTAGTGGCTATGTTGGTTTGGTTGAAAAATTGGATCAAGCCATTGCCGATTTACAGGTAGCAATTGAAGCTGCGAGTACGAAATTAGCAGAGCATGAGGCTGCGATTTCTGACTTTGCTGAAACACATTTAACCACTTACTATGGTGATAGTCTGAAAACAATCCACATTGGAGCGGTTTTGGGTAAGAGTACAGAGTTGCCGGTTTCTCTAGCATCCTATCAAACGAGCTTAGACCAGTTGATTTTGAATCAATTGGCAGGTTTACCAAGCTTGACTCCTGCAGATCTGACTGCTGATTTAAACAAATTGGATCCAAAGGCAGCGAGTCAGATTCAATTTGACGCAGCATTTGCGCAAGCGCATTTTGGTGAACACTTTGTAGCTTCTAATGATTTGAAAGAATTACAGGCTCTTGCTAAAGAGTTAGAACCGCATCTTCAAGCTGCTGCAGATTTTAAAATTCCTACTCCAACAACTCGTGCTACTCTTTCCTTAGAAATTCCTAGCGGGTTTGATTTGGTATCTTGGGAATTGAATGGCAACAGCTACACCAATCCTAGTGAAGTTGTTGCCTTGCAAAAGGATAATACAGTAACCGTCACTCTCCAATATGAAAAGAGTCAGACGACCACGGTTTCAACAACGGTAGTAACGGATTCAACTTCAACTTCGTCAACGACGGGTTCGAGCTCATCGGAAGAGAATACTGCATCGACTACGTCACCGTCCACTGGTACACCTGTCACGACAACTGAGATGGCGAAGGGGAGTGTCAAAGTAAGTGTTAATAATCTGGAAGTCACAACAGCAGGATTTGATTGGGAAAACTTCTTAAAAGAACAGGAAGCTTATCGTAAAGCAGAGGTTGCCTATGCTGCAAAAGTTAGTGAAATCATTTCCAAGTATAATCAAGCTAATCGTTTATTAGAACAATATTATCCTGTTAATACTGTAACTGGTGAACGTAGCAGTTTGACGGATAGTTTCTTCAACCAAGACGCGAAATCCCTGTTGACCTCTTTAGTCACGAGCTCCATTACAGCTAATTTACAATCCTATTCTGAAGCGCGTGCACAAGATCAAGCTTTGAAGGAAAGATTGGCTGAGTTAGAAGGACGCAAACAAGAATTAAAAGATCAACTCCAATATATCAGCACGACAAATAGTGATTTGGCTCAACAGATAGCGAATCAGCTGGCATTTTTGGAGGATGTCAAGGCACGAGTTCAGTCTATTGCAGATGGTCAAGAGCAACAAACTGCTCTTCAAGGAACGCATGATACAGAACTTGCGGCGCTCGCTACTGAATTGGACGCTTCCCTTTCTATTACAGGTGAGGTAAAATCCCTTTCGGAACAGAACGTTGAGGAGGCGACTAATGTCAATACCGTCTTCACTACATTTACTAATGATGTACAGGCTGCTCAAGAAAGCGGAGAGAATCTATCTTCTGAGGCAACTGCCCTGATGGAGAGGTTTGAATCAGAATTGGCTGAAAATGGCGACTTTGTAAAAACCTTTACTTCTGTCTTAAGCAATACCTATGACAATGGCGTGCCAAATGAAGTGATTTTGGATTTCTTGTCCGCACCATTGACAGAATCGTCTTCATCTGTAAAAGCAACAGTCAACACCTACAGACCTTTCACCTGGATTTTACTCTTGGAGATGGTGGCCCTGTTTGCAGCTTATGTTTTTGGTACTCATCGTGTGATTAAGGCTGTGAAAGATAAGTTTAAAGTGAGCCGTCTAGAGGATACAGATTTAGTAACGGTGACTGTGCTCAGCATTCTATCACTTCTGGTCGGTGGATTGATCGGGGTTGTATCAAGTCAACAGTTGCAGATTGATAGCGAGTTGATCCCGACTTGGGTGCTGATGATTACCTTGTTTAGCTTATTACTAGTACAAGGTCAGTATCTATTGATAAAAAATGCCAAAGGACTTGGTATGGGGATTAGCTTCTTCATGGTTATCAGCTTTATTTACCTATCCAATGCCATTGGTACAACTGCTAGTTTGACAGGCCTGCCTGCAACACTGAAAGCCATCAACCCTCTTTCTGTTTTAGAAAATAGTTTGTCTGGTTACTTTGATGGCGAAGCTGCCAGTCTGACAGTGATTGCTACGGCGCTCGTATTGGGGCTTGGTTTTGCGGCTTTGAATGCTTTTGTTGATGTGGAAAAATTCCTAAATAAAAAAGAGGATTAAATGAAAAAGATAGCACTTGTTCTTAGTTGCCTGGTTCTCTTTCTTCCGGTTGGGATAGAAGCGTCCGAACTTGGAGACAATAGTCTTCAAATTGATAGTTCACGCATTGAAGTAGAAAAAGAAAAGAAAATAGGTAGTCAGGATTTACTGGTCCAATCTTTGTTTTTGGCACCAGATCAAGCAGAATTGACTGCCAAAAAAGAAGCTGATCAAGTCTTATTAGAGCATCAGCTAAATAGCCTATTCCAAACTGGTGAGAAACCAAGCACGGATATTTTGCAAGTGGGGACCTTGTTTGATACTCGGACCCATAAGGTGATGACAACCAAGGTAGATAGTGGGACAGAGGGAGCTCCAGCAGGGCTTCTCTCTGGCCTGTTTTTTGCTTCTATTGTAGTTGGCATTCTATTGCTTGCAAGTTTAGCAACCTATTTGATGGGTAAGGATGAAGTAGGCCAGGAATAATCTTCTAGTGGTCTATTGGAGGAGATGAGATGGAGACGCATATCAATGTTACCTTACATGATGGAGGACGAATCAGGGACTTACGGATTCCGACTCACATTGAGGTTAGGAGATTAATCAAGGAGTTGGATAGCATCTTCGAAAAAGAGAATGCTAGAAAAAAATACCAACTCCATGTTGTTAATAAGGGGTTTGTTTTGGACGAAGGGAAAGTATTAGCCGATTATCCTGTGACAACGGGAGATATTGTAGAGGTTTTGGAGGTTTAGGGTGAAAGAAGAAACATTTGTCTTTGGTGGACAGGAATTTGTCTTTTTAAAGGGTGATAAAGAGTGGCACCTTGATGTAAAACGGTCTGATGTGGCAACGCAAGAGCTAACTGACCTGCTCTTGTTGGATTTGCACCACCCTCAATTTTTACAACAGGAAATGACGGTGGATGAAGATACTGTTCATTTCACCTATCATCTGGATGCATTTGGGCAAACCTTTGAGGACATGAAGGAGAAAGAGGTCTCTGAAAAACTACGACTTTCTCTCAATGTTTTAGAATTGAAGCAGGCTTTGAAATTGCCAATCACCTTTTTCGTGCATCCGTCATCTGTCTTTATTACTAAGGATGGTCGGGTCAAACTAGCCTATCGGGCTATCCCGGAGAAGATGGTGCCTCAGACCTTGGATGTTACGGATTTGTTGAAGCAATTAAAATCTTATATCCTTGCCTTATTTACAGAGCATGATTTTATGGACCTTTACAATGGTGCGCTGGATGTGGTTCCTGTACCGGAGTTCTTAGATACCATTCGCAAGGCAGAGGATATGGATAGTTTGGAAGGACTTTTGCAGGGCTATTTTCAGGATAAGTTGGAGGAGGAGAAGGCGACTTTGACAAGGGTTTCTCGCTCCAAGCACCGTCTCTATCGCTATGCGACCATCTGGCTTTCTGCCCTGGCAGGATTATTGGTCTTGCCGCTGATTTATCTAGTTTTCATGCACAATCCTTTCAAGGAAAAAATGCTGGATGCGGATACGGCCTTCATCAAGGTGGACTATCCTGGGGTGATTAGTGAGTTGGAGCGGGTAGAGGTTTCTAATCTTCCCTACACTCAAAAATACACTCTTGCCTATGCCTACATCCAAGGGTTTGATTTGAGTAATGAACAACGTTCTGTTATCTTAAATAATGTGACGCTCAAATCAGATGAGCAATATTTGGACTACTGGATTGAAATTGGTCGTGGTAATAGCCAAGAAGCTTTGGATTTGGCCAAGCGTTTGGATGATTCGGATTTGATTTTGTATGCTCTTTACCAGCAAATGGAACAGGTTCGTGAAAATACGACTTTGTCGGGGGAAGAGCGGGAAACAACCTTGGATGAATTGAAAGCGGAGTATCAAAAGTATTGGGATACCCGAACTACGATTTTGAATGAAGATGGGTCACAGGTGAAAACAGGTACAAGTTCGACGTCTAGTTCAACCTCTTCTACAGAGTCATCATCAACGAGTCCATCGAGCTCGAGTGGGGAGTAAGCTATGGCAGAGACAGTAGTTTTTTATAAAGATGGTTTTCGCTATGTGGCGGATGTGTCTGCTGGGAAAAAGATTCTTTTTCAAGGCACAGAAAAGGCGCAGGTTTTTGTCTCCTCACTGGATGCTCCTTTGACGATTTGGTTAGATGAAGCACAAGTTTGCTATGACTATGATGGAGTGGAAGGAAAGCTTGTATCTGGTATGTCTTTGGCGGGGGGCGTGGTCTATCTTCTTCCGTCGGAGCAGGTGATCCTAGACCCTCTTGATAAGCAGGAATTAACGATCGGCCAGCATGCGGGAAATAGTTTTGTCCTTGCAGGGTCAAGTTGCCATGTCTTGCTCAAACGCAGTGACCAGTCATGGATGCTTTATCGTTTGGCGGGCTCCATCTATATCAATAACCTTTTGATGGAGAAAGGGGAAATGGAGCTGGCTCTTGGAGATGAGCTTGCTTTTGAGGATACTTTCTTCAAATTTTATGCAGATGAGGTCCTGGTTGCGGGTCCTGTAGAGGCTAGTGATGAGTTGGCTCGTAAGTCTGCATCGCGCTATGCTTTTTATGAGGATTATCCAGACTACCATCGCTCTCCACGGATTATCTATCGGAGTTCAGAAGACAGGGTGGCTATCAATGCGCCTTCGAATGCACCTTCAAAACCGTCTGACAGTTTGTTGAAATTAATCTTGCCTCCTCTTATGATGGTGGGGATTACATTGGTTATCATGATTTTCCAACCTCGTGGTCTCTACGTGCTTGCGACCATCGCCATGTCGATTGTGACATTGGGGATGTCCGTTGCTGGCTATATAAAGGGGAGAAAGGATTACCAGAAAGAGCTGAGAGACCGAGAGGGGCTCTATCATGACTATCTGGCTGATAAGGCCAAGGAGTTGGCTGGTCTGACCAAGTCGCAGAAAGATGGTCAGCTCTACCATTATCCTGCTATTGAGACCTTGGTGGATCTGGCAGATAGCTACCACCATCGGATCTATGAGAAGACGCCTCTTCATTTTGATTTCTTGTACTATCGCTTGGGTCTGGGTGAGGTTCCGGTGTCTTATGACCTGTCCTATGCTCAGACGGAACGGTCGGGCAAGCGGGATCCCTTGGAGTTGGAGGGTTTTCAACTCTATGAACAAAACAAGACCATTTCAGATATGCCCATTGTGGCCAATCTGTCCCATGGTCCTGTCGGCTATATTGGTCCGCGGGCCTTGGTGATTGAGCAGCTCCAACTCATGGTCAACCAAATAGCACTTTTCCATTCCTATCATGATGTGCAGTTTATTACCATCATGCCAGAGGAGGAGAAGGAGCAGTGGGATTGGATGCGGTTCTTGCCTCATGCGACCTTGCAGGACATGAATGTGCGTGGCTTCGTCTATAACCAGAGGACCCATGATCAGGTGCTCAACTCGCTCAATCAGATTTTGAAACTGCGCAGGGCTCAAAAGGAAGACAAGTCCAATCGTGAGTCAACCCTCTTCAGCCCTCACTATGTGGTCTTGGTGACGGATGAGAAGTTGATTTTGGACCATGTCATCATGGAGTTCTTCACAGAGGATCCGACGGAGCTGGGCTGTAGCCTGGTCTTTGTGCAGGATGTGCTGTCTTCTCTGTCTGAGAATATCAAGACCATCATTAACATCAAGGATCGAAACACTGGTCAGCTGGTCATGGAGGAAGGTCAGTTGCGTGAGATTGACTTTGCCTTGGACCACTTCCCAGTTGGCTACGACAAGGAGACCTTGGTGCGCCGTTTAGCTCCGCTTAACCACCTACAGAACCTCAAGTCTTCTATCCCTGAAACGGTGACCTTTATGGAGATGTATGGGGCTGAGACCTTTGAGGACTTGGGTGTTGTCAGTCGTTGGGAAAAGCATGCGCCTTATAAGAGTTTGGCGGTGCCACTGGGTCTTCGTGGCAAGGAGGATATTGTCTATCTGAACTTACATGAAAAAGCCCATGGTCCGCACGGATTGGTGGCAGGTACCACGGGTTCTGGTAAGTCAGAGGTCATCCAGTCTTATATCTTAAGCCTTGCAGTCAATTTCCATCCGCATGATGTGGCCTTTCTCCTCATCGACTACAAGGGTGGGGGCATGGCCAACCTCTTCAAGGACCTGCCTCACTTACTTGGGACCATCACCAACTTGGATGGTGCCCAGTCCATGCGTGCCTTGGTGTCCATCAATGCGGAGCTGAAGCGCCGTCAACGTCTCTTTGCGACCCATGATGTCAACCATATCAATCAATACCAGAAGAAGTACAAGCTGGGTGAGGTGAGTGAGCCGATGCCCCATCTCTTCTTGATCTCCGATGAGTTTGCGGAGCTCAAGACCAACCAACCTGACTTTATGAAGGAGCTGGTCTCAACCGCTCGTATCGGTCGGAGTTTGGGTATTCACCTGATCTTAGCCACTCAGAAGCCATCTGGTGTGGTGGATGACCAGATCTGGTCCAACTCTCGCTTCAAGCTGGCGCTCAAGGTGGCAGATCGGAGTGACTCCATGGAGATGCTTAAGACGCCAGATGCGGCTGAGATTACCCAGGTGGGTCGTGGCTACCTCCAAGTCGGAAACAATGAAGTGTATGAACTCTTTCAGTCTGCCTGGTCTGGGGCTGATTACCAGCCAGATAAGGATGAGCAGGGGATTGAGGATCATACCATCTATGCCATCAATGACATTGGTCAATATGAGATTCTCAACGAAGACCTGTCAGGTCTGGATCAGGCTGAGTCCATCAAGGAGGTTCCGAGTGAGCTTCAAGCCATCGTAAGTAAGCTGAAAGCCTTGACAGAGCGCCTGTCCATCCAGGCCCTGCCGCAACCATGGTTGCCTCCGCTACCTTCACGTTTGTTTGTGGAAGATTTACGAGGTGAGGATGAGCTGACTTGGTCGGGAGTCAATGAGGAGTTAGAGGTTCTTCTAGGTCTCTTGGATAAACCGAGCCAGCAGGCCCAAGAACCGCTGTCTATCAACCTATCTCAGGATGGTCATTTGCTTATGTATGGGGCTCCAGCGACCGGTAAGACTACCTTCTTACAGACTACGGTCTTGGATCTAGCTCGTCACTATAGCCCATCTGAACTCCATATCTATCTGATGGACTTTGGGACGAGTGGTCTGGTTCCAATGGGAGATTTACCACATGTGGCGGATGTCTTCCTCTTGGATCAGGGAGAGAAGATCGGTAAGTTTATCCGTCTTTTGGAGAAGGAAATCAACCGTCGCAAGAAATTGCTTACGGAACATCGTGTGGGTACCTTGTCCATGTACCGTCAGTTGACAGGACAGGTGGAGCCACGTATTGTCATTGCCTTGGATAGCTTTGAGTCTATGAAGGATGAGAGTTTTGAGGCAGAATTACTCAAACTCTTGACCCGCATTTCTCGTGAGGGTCAGGCCATTGGTCTTCACCTTGTGGTGACGGCTAGTCGTCAGGCTAACCTTCGTGCGACCTTCTACTCTAACTTCAAGCACCAGTTGACTTTGAAGCAACACGATAAGACAGAAGTCCGCAGTGTTGTCGGGTCTACTGGTCTTGCGGATATAGAGGATATTAAGGGACGGGCCCTCTATAAGGGAGAGGAGGTTTATAGCCTCCAGTTGGCACTTCCCCTTCGTGTGGACCACGACATAGAGCTGGTGGATCAGATGCGTGAGGAAGTGAGTCGTCAGAAGGCTGCTTGGACGGGTCAGGTTCCAGAAGCTATCCCAATGGTGCCAGAGGAGCTGACCCGAGAGGACTTCCTCAGTCGTGCTAGTGTTCAGAAAGCCATCGCCTCTGGTCAGATTCCACTTGGACTGGATCTGGAAACGGTGGAGGCTGTGAGCATTGAAGTTGAAAAAGTAAATAATATTCTTGTATTGTCGGAGCAGGGTTCTGCGCTTGAATCTGTCATCTATCATTTCTCAGTCGTTTCCAACCGTCTTTATCCAAAGGGCCATGTACTTGTTGTGGATACTAGTGATGAATTTGACTATTTGAGAGATTTATCAGATGTTTATATCAATAGTGGCTTAAGCCATCAACTGTTTGAACAAATGTTTACTGAACTACGCAATAGAAAATCTAATCCTAAAGATACTGAAACATTTATTATAATTCCTGATTTAGGAGTTTTCTTAGAAAAATTTGCGTCAAAAGCTGAAGAGTTTAAGCAACTTTACCTAGAGGGCCCCAAACACGGATTACATTTTGTGATAGCAGCTACAAAAGCGCAACTTTTTAAAACTGATGCAATTGTAAAAACAATAAAAGAGGATATTTCGTTTGCGCTCATTGCTATGAGATTATATGATCAATCAGTAGTTCCTCATAAGGAAGTTTCGAGGGAAGAGCGTTTGAATACTGATGAAATGTATCTCTACAATAAAGAAAAATATACTAAGGTAAAAATATTAAGTAATAAAGAATAGGAGAAAAATTATGTCAAGAGAATTGCTTCCACTTGGTTCGGTTGTCTATTTAGAGGGCGGAACAGAAAAAATTATGGTGGTCGGTAGAGGAATTATTTTTAATGATTCAGAGACCAATGAAGAAGTTTTTACTGACTACATGGGCTGTATTTTTCCAACGGGTATTAATCCTAATAATACTTTATTTTTCAATGTAGAAAATATTGATAGGGTTGTTTTCAAAGGGTTGTCGGATGAAGACGAAAAGAGATTCCTAGAAGTATATTCAGAGTGGGAAACAAAGCTAACAGTTCGTAAAAAAGAAATCAAATAGGTGCTAATATGGACTACAAAGAGAGAATAAGAGCTTTACGATATTTTAAAAGCGCTGTATCCTCAGGAAGTACTCGTGATAGGGTCTCGGGTCTTTCTGTAGCTGTACCTGATTGGACTGGTAATGCACAATCAAAATTTGAAAACTATATCGATACAGTAAAAAAAGATTCTCAGAAAATTTCGAAACGGAAAGCGGAATTTCTATCAAAAATCGATGCTATCATTGCTAGAGTTCAAGCGCAGTTTGATTCAGAATTACAAGCTAACTCCCTATATTTGTATATAACATATGATGAAGATCCAGTTGAGAATCGAATAAAGAAATATCGAACAATTAAAAATCTTTCAATTGATAAGAGTGTTAAAAGAGCGCTCTTATCAAGAGTTTAGGAGGTCTCAGAGTGTCGGAAATAAAGATTAACAGCATTGCAATTGCTGAAGTTTTGAGAGGGCTTCAAGCTAAAATAAGCACCTATCGGGAGGGGGTTGTTAATTCTAAAGTCCAGATAGGAGCAATAAAAAGTAGCTTACAAGGGTCTGCCTATGCTTCACTTCTCAATGTAGTTGAGAGTGATATAGATCGTCAGATGGCTTTAGTAGCTGAATGTATGACTCTGAGTGGGCAACTAAGCTCTTTTACAGAGGAAATAACATCTGCAGAAGCTTCTGTTTCTTTTGAATAGGAGGGGGAATATGGGACTAGGAAAAATTAGCTATGACCCGAACCAACATGAGATTCTAAGGTCTGAATTGAATAGAATACAATCAAACTTTGAGAATCTTATGGCGGAACTAGAAAAAGTAAAAAATGAGGTGGAAAACGAGCTGAAAGGAGAGGCAGCAACTAATCTTGAGATTTCAATTTCAAATTTGATGAATAAGCTTTCGCAAGAAAATTCAAATTGGTCAACTGTTATAGGAAATGCACAGACAGTAGAGGACGAATTGAAAAACGCCGATAGACAAGCAGCCTCAGTGAGCGTAAGTCCATAGGAGGAGATGGTAGATGAGTTTAGGAACTTTTAAAATTCCAGTAGAAGAATACTATAGTAAGTCACGCTCTTTCAGAGATAAAGTTGAAGAGTTGCGAGATGATGTAGAAGATAATTTTATTCGATTAGTTTCAAGTAATATTGGAAGTTTAGACAGCCGAGACCAGAACGCTGTTGAAGGAATTTCAGCCTATTTAAAAGCCAAACAAGAGCTTCAAATTCTTAATGAGCACATTGAACGATTGAATAAGATGTCATTGGAAGGTAGTGGGAATCCATTGGATCGTGTTGTTCAATTAGATAAGGACTATAGCCAAATTTTTAAAAATATTGGCAATGGAGCAAGTTCGGTTCAAGTCAATCAAGCTATTTCTAGAATAAATAAAGAAGTTTCACAAAAAGAAACAATTCTATTAATACAAACATACGTAGGAATGGTGGAAGAAGCAGATGTTGTGGAACGTATACTGCAACTGGCTAAAGTAAATCCAGCTGAAGCGTTGAGTAAGTTGTTGGGCAATGAAAAGTTTTTAGCTACAATTGCGAAAGACAGTAATGTTGATGACTTCTTTTGGAAAGTGATGACTAAACTTGATGACATGGAGGATATTCCGAAGGCGTTTTCAGAGTTTGTCACTTCGAATGGTGCAATAACCAATGTACTCAGCAAACTACCAGTAGATAAGCAAGACGATATAATAAATGCCTTAGTCAGAACAAGTGAGAGAAGTGGACAAGTTTTTAATACTGTCATGACTTGGGTAAACAAAGCTGGAAATATTTCCGAATGGATTACAAAAATTGCAGGCTCTAAACCAGCTCAGATTTTGGGAAAAGTTGCTGATTCAGGTCTAGGAAAAGTCATATCTAGTCCTTGGTTGATGCCAGTAGCTAACGGTACAATTTCAGGTTTCAGTTCTTACTTTGACTCTACGGATAAGGCTCATAAGGATGTCGGGAAAGCTGTTGCGGGAGGAATTATTGATGGTATCGCAAGTATTGGACCGATTGATGGAGCATTGATTGGAGCAAAGTTCGGCCCATGGGGTGCGGTAGCTGGATTGACATTTGGAGCAATTAGTCAGACGCTACAATTTATTTATCCTGATGGAGTAGATAAAATCAAGGATGGCGTCTATGACTTAATTGATAATACAAGAGAAATCGGGAAAAACATAAAAAAAGATGTTGATAAAGTTGTTAGCGATATTGGGAATTCGGTTGTGAACAATTTGGCCAAGTACACGCACAATGTTAGTGAGTTAGGAAGTAAGGCTCAATCAATCATTTCTAACTTCCAAGTCCCTGAATTATCTTGGTTTGGTTAAGGAGAAAACATGAAAAAAACAATATGGAATGCCTCTGTAGAAGAGAGTATGAATCTTGTAACAGATAAATACATCAAAACTTCTATGGATGATGTTAATCAACATGGATATAAGAAGAAAATTTTAGGTTTTTTTACGATGGTTCTTTTCATCGGACTACTCAGTTTAATTGGAAGCTATATTGATAAGGAATCTGGAGTATTGTTATTTTTAAAAGCTGAACTATTATTTCGAATCCCATTAGTACTAAGTTTGCTGTTTTTATTATGTTATCTGATGGAATTGAGAAAAGTCAAGGAGTATAGAGTTCTATCCTACTATATTTTTAATAGGTATATGTTTTGGGTGATGAGTTGTTTTATTTTACAACTTTGGCTGATATGTGCTGTAGGATTTGCGATTCTATGGGGTTCAGTTCTGTCAATTATCGTCAATGTCGGTATTTTTAGTATAGTGGTATCAGAACGTCTTATTTCGTTTATAAAGAAAACAGAAGGAGCATTGTATCAAGGACAACCATCAAATAACATCTTGTATAAATTCCTGGAAAAATTTGTTGCTTTTTCAAAAAGATATGGTGGTGGTTTAGTTGTTCTTCTCCTTGTTAGTCGTTTTGTATTTAAAAATAGCTTTCAAAGTTCAAGTGGAGAAGACATTTACCATAATGATTTTTTACGCTCCCTGGCGATGACATTCAGTGTTTTTTTTCCTATCCTCCCGTTTTATTTCTCTGTAGCTATTGCTACTAGTTGTATAGAGGGATATTACTTGGAGAAATATTCCGAAGATTACCGTCAACTATCTGGTTATTCCGTAGAAGACTGGTATGGTAAAAAGTCCAAGCGATATAAGGAAAGTTTGGGAAAGTAGGTTTTGTTTAGGTCGTCTCAATTTACTTTTGGTTTATGGCTAAGTAATGGATTCCAAAATTCCAAGTTGCATAATTTTTTTGATGCAACTTGTAAACCCAGACAGGGTCAAGTTGAAAATTACCAAAGAAATAGAATAGGAGAGTTAGGATGCAAAAAGAAAAAATGACAGTAGAAGAGTTTTTACAACTGAAGAAGGATGCTCAGATATCCTTGATTCTGTTTATTGTTTTTGGGCTGGTCTTGTTTTCAAGTATGCTTTATATTACAGCGATTGGTGCAAGAACACAAATGTACAATTCTATAGGGATTACAGTGTTTTTATCTGTGGCCATGACAGCTTTTAGACCCTATTTTTTACCCAAAAATATCTTAGAGAAAAAACAACCTGAGCTGAAGCAGTATTCGACAGAGGGCTACTCAGTTTCTAGTGCCTTTCTAAAAAGGGTTTTTCTAGTTTATTCGGTTGCGATTATTGTGGTTGTTTTCGGTTTTGCCTCTGCCTACGCAACTCGGGTTGAGACCATCCTTCCCGATGATACCTTACCAAGTCTGGAACAGAAGTCTATTATCGAGCAAAAATTGGAGGGCAACAGTAATGAGTGATGAGTATTTGCTTAGTTGTATTACCAATAGTCGTGAAAAGCTTGCAAAGTATAAACGAGTAAGGAATACTATTATGAGTCATAATCTTCATACTCAACGTAGCCTATCTGGTCTCCAATCCTACATTGAGCATTGTCAGAAGGTCGTTGATAGGATTGATAGTCAGGAAAGTTACGGGGATGACTTTACAGAAAAAGTTATCAATCTTACTTTCCAGTATGCCCCATCAGATAACGGTCTTGCTTTCCTTGTGCAAGTTCAAAAAGTACTACAGCCGACAGATATTCGTTTGAAGGTTGTTGTGCCAGAATAGTGTTTTAAGTCCAGACAGGGTCAACTTGTCTGGACTTTTTGGTATAATGGAAGGGTAGAAATATTCTTCATTTGTGCATAAACTGTTTGGCTAGGCTTGGTCCAAAGCGGAACCTAGGAGTGGGAATGAGGTTGGAGTTGTTATCTCTCACATCCATTTTGACACAAGTTGAGTAGCTCTGCTATTACCACAAATTCAGTTCAACGCTCGTCAGGGTCAGGACTTTGTGGACTTACAAACGGTTGAGTTTGGTAAAATCGCCAGCAAGGTCGAGAACAACATCACGATCAAGATGACGGTTGATGGTGTGGAGCAGAAAATCCGAGTGGATGCGATTGGCTTTGATGAGGCGGGTAACATCCGTATCCAAGAATACACAACTGCCCAGAATGGTTTGAAGCTGAGTCGTCAGAATCTTTTGGAGGATCTGTCCAAGTACGGCGGCACCATTGTCGGAGCAGGCAAGGGCGACTTTGTCGGAGGTGTTGAGATACCTAAGGGCACACGGATTGATGTCGTGTCGCAGAAGACTTCAAACTATAGCTTAGATGGGAACGGCAATAAATTTGAGGTAATCACCTTAGAAAATGGGGAAAACGCCTATCTGTCTAAATCAACAGACTTTAACGGGAACCCCGTTCCTGTTAGGTCGCTGGATTATTTGAAACCAGACGGAACCATTAATTGGCCACCTGAAGGGACACATGGCTTTGTCGTAGATTCTTCAGGTGTTCCAATTACAAGTGATGCAAATCTAACAACAGGAATGTTGGTGGACCGATATGGTGAGTCAGGCGAAACGTTTATTAGTCCAGTTATTGACGGGCAATCCTATCCCTATACATCCAGAGGTTTGCCTTATCCAGAAAGTTATCAGCAGAAGCATACATATGAAGTTGTTATGGATATAAATAAGGCAAATTATGAAGAGGCGTTCAGTAAATTGACACCGGCTGAACAGGCCGACTTGCTTGGGAAAATGGAACGGTATAAATTTTCCGCGGAGGATATTTACAACCCACAAATCGGAGAAATTGCAGAGGTATTCGGAGCGGGTGGCGGAAAGCAGATTAAGCTGGGTACGAGTGTTTCTATTTATGAAAAGCTAGTTTTTTTAAGGGAGGTGACTAACTAATGTCAGTTTTATTGCAACAAAGACAACTGCTTCAAGAAGAAATTGAACGTCGTAATTATCAAACCTTACGCTATTCTATCTTAGGAGACAAAAGTCTAGACGAGTGGCAAGTTCGCATTGATTTTGATGAAGACCAACAGGTGTATCAAGTTTATGCGACAATGGATCGTGCATCCGTTAGAGGAAAATATGAATTTAATGATTTTGAAGAAGCAAAAAATAAGTTTGTACGCCTGCTTGATTTAACAGTGTCGTTCAACAAATTCAGTGTAGAACAGGGAGATACGCCCGAATACTATTCTCCATTATGGAGTGTAAGTAAAGCCATTTCCTTGGATACAGCAACCATCGACTCTCTCGGTATTGTAGATGGTCATCTTGAATTATTACTAGCAGATGGGAACGAATGGCTTCCTGACACCGAACAAGACCACTTACTCAAACTCCAAGAAAAGCTTAACAACTACATCCACTTTATTGAAAGCAAGCAATATGCGGAAGGATATGGGGATGACTTTACAGAAAAAGTTATCAACCTGACTTTTCAGTATGCTCCGTCAAACAATGGTCTTGCTTTCCTTGTGCAAGTTCAAAAAGTATTACAGCCGACTGATATTCGTTTGAAGGTTGTTGTGCCAGAGTAGAGTTTTAATTCCAGACAGGGTCACCTTGTCTGGATTTTTTGGTTAGTGGAAGCATAAAAAAATCACTGGATTAGTCCAGTGAAATAGGGATATAGAACTCTAAGGGTACAGCTATTTATTTCATGTTTTTCAAGACTTTCTCAAAACTCTCCGACCGTGCTTCCACGCTTATTTCTTCAAGGGTAAGCGGGTGTGTTAAGCTGAGTTTTTGGGCGTGGAGCATGAGGCGAGGTGCTGCGATTCGACTATAGAGTGGGTCGCCAATCAGAGCATGGCCATGATGAGCCAAATGCACCCGAATCTGATGGGTCCGCCCTGTCTGAAGGCGACAGGAAACGAGACTGTTTTTGCCAAGGCTCTTCAAGAGATGGACCTGGGTCAAAGCGGCCTGTCCCTTGCGGTTGTCGACCACCCGCTTTCTGCGGTCGTGTCGGTCCCGTCCGATTTTATCAGTGATAGTCCAGTCTGTCTTTCTTAGCTCCCCTTGGCAGAGGGCCAGGTAGTCACGATAGATGACCTTGTCCTCCAAAAGCCGATTGAGAATGGGCAGGATAAAGGGATTTTTAGCAAAGAGAATGGCTCCGCTGGTTTCCATATCGAGTCTGTGGACCACATAGCAGGTCTGACCCACATAGGCAGATACATGGTTGAGCAGGGCGATTTCCGTCGGCTCATTGCCGTGGGTTTTCATACCTTCAGGCTTGTTGACGATAATCAAATGCTCATCTTGGTAGAGTTCCTCAATCAAGTCCGCCTGTCCTAGAGGAATGCTTTTTTCAGGATAATCTTCCTGGTCAAAGGTCAATTCGAGCAGGTCACCTGCGGCAATCGGACTCTGCCAGTTAATCAGCTCACCGTTGACATGGACGTGTTTCTTGGTGCGGAGGAAGTGACGGATTTTTCTAGGAATGAGAAAATAATCTTCCAAGACTTCCTTGACAGTCAGCTGCGGAAAGGCTTGGGGAATGCGAATATCAACTTTCATCTTATAGGCTAGTCGAGTGCTTGGGTTGCACTTTTTCATTTGGATTGAGGTAGTTCATGGCATTGTTGACTGCGGTTGGGGCTTCGCCCAGTCCAGTCGCAATCAGGTCAACCTTGCCCTCGTAGAAGCAACAGTCACCGATAGCATAGATACCAGGAACAGAGGTTTCTTGCTTGCTGTTGACCACGATGCGGTGGCGATTGAGTTCCAATCCCCATTCTTTCAGCGTGCCGACAGATGATTTGAAACCGTAGTTGACAAAGAGGTGATCGAAAGACAGGCTGAGCTTGTCCTCGCTCTTAACCTTGTCAAAATGAATCTCAGAAGCTCTGCTATTTTCCCCAGAAAGCCCTTTAGGAACAAAAGGTGTGTGGATGCTGACGCTGGACTGCTTGAGCTCCTCCACGCTGTGCTCAAGGGCTCGGAAGTTGTCGCGACGGTGGACGATGTGAGTGGTCTTGGCGATTTTTTCAAAGGCCAGGGACCAATCGACCGCAGAGTCACCGCCACCCAAGACGACGATGTCCTTGTCGGCATACTGCTGGATATTGGATACGTGGTAGTGGACGTTGTCAAAGCTGTCAGCACCGTCAATCTCCAGTGGACGTGGCTTGAAGGCACCGCCACCCATAGCGATAATCAGGGTCTTGGTCTGGTGGCTACCTTTGTTAGTCGTCAGGGAAATGGCCTCTCCTGGCTCAATAGCAATCAGGGTTTCATTGAGGCAGATTGTAGTGTCAAATGGAGCCAGTTGAGCGAGGAGGTTGTCGGTCAACTCCTGTCCTGTCAGGCTTGGAAAGGCGGGAATGTCTAAAATAGCCTTCTCGGGATAGAGAATGGCAGGCTGGCCACCCAGTTGGGGAAGGGAGTCAATGATTTTGACCTTAGCTTGACGGAGGTGGGCGTAGAAGGCGGCGAAGAGACCGACTGGTCCGCCACCGATGATGGTAATGTCATAAATCTGTGTCATGGGAATCCTCTTCTTTGTTCAGAATGACCCTATTTTATCATATTTTTGGAAAAAATTCCCTGTCTGTTGTCACAAGTTATCGCAGGCTTTTTTCTGCTAGTTTTTACGAAATGGTGTATAATGGTACAAAATTCACTAGAAAGAGGTAAAGTATGGACGATTTGCAACATCAGCCGATTGAAGTTCCAGAAGATTTCCAAATTGATCATGAAGACCGACCTAGCCGTCGCCGCAGGGGAAATCGTGGCTCTGTTGATAAACCAAAGAAAAAATCACGTATTCCGGAGCCGATTCGTAAATTTTGGCGCCGTTACCAACTGACTAAAATTTTAATCATTTTAATGGTCCTGACAGTTCTTACAGTAGGTGGCTATCTATTTTTCCTTGCAAAGACAGCTAATGTTGGTGATTTACAGCAGGCGCTAAAAGCTACAACGATTATTTACGATAAAGATGGTGCGGAAGCTGGGACATTGTCAGGTCAGAAGGGGACCTATGTAGAGCTGGATGCTGTCTCCGATAATTTAGAGAATGCTGTCATCGCTACAGAAGATCGGAGCTTCTACGAAAATTCAGGTATTAATTACCAGCGGACCATTTTAGCGGTCTTGACCCTTGGGAAATCAGGTGGTGGCTCGACCATTACGCAGCAATTGGCAAAAAATGCCTTTCTAACTCAGGATCAGACCATCAGTCGAAAGGCTCGAGAATTCTTTTTGGCTCTGGAAATCAATAAAAAGTACAGCAAGCAAGAAATTTTGACTATGTATCTCAATAACGCCTATTTTGGGAATGGTGTTTGGGGAGTGGAAGATGCAAGCCAAAAGTACTTCGGTATTCCAGCCAGCGATCTTACTCTTGAGCAAGCGGCCGTCATTGCAGGTATGCTCAAGGGACCTGAGATTTATAATCCTTATTATTCTCTAGAAAATGCAGTTAATCGTCGGGATACAGTCCTGCAAAATATGGTCAATGCTGGTTATATTGATCAAGCGACTGCAGATGCAGGTTTCCAAGTAGACCTAGCCAGTCAGCTTTCAGATACCTATACAGGGAAACAAAGCAATTATTCCTATCCATCCTATTTTGATGCTGTGATTGCGGAGGCGATTGAGCGATACGGACTGAAAGAATCAGACATTATTAATAACGGCTATAGGATTTACACGGAGATGGATCAAAATTCTCAAGCCAGCATGCAGGTGATTTTTAATGATGAGACCATGTTCCCGACATCAAGTTTTGATGGTACCCATGCTCAGGCTGCCAGCGTAGCTCTTGATCCGACGACTGGTGGAGTTCGCGCCTTGGTTGGCCGAGTTAACAGTTCAGAGGATGCGGTCTTTCGGACTTTCAACTTTGCGACACAAGCCAAGCGCAGTCCTGGTTCAACGATCAAGCCTCTTGTTGCCTATGCTCCAGCAGTAGCCGCGGGCTGGTCGATTGATATGGCTCTGGATAACCATACAGAAACCTACGGTGATTACACCTTGCATAACTATGATTATTCGACTTCTGATACCATTCCAATGTATCAAGCTTTGGCTCTCTCTTACAATTTACCAGTAGCTTATATAGTGAACACCTTGGGGATTGACAAAGCCTTCGAGTATGGACAAAAGTTTGGGCTTGATATGGAAAATGTCGAGAAAGTTTTGGGTGTTTCAATTGGTTCTGGAGTGGAGACTAATCCTCTGCAAATGGCCCAGGCCTACGCTGCTTTTGCGAATAAGGGTGTGATGAAGGATGCCCACCTCATCACTCGTATTGAAACGGCTAGTGGAAAGGTTTTAGCAGAGCATCGAGAAACAAGTACCAAGGTGATTGACCGTTCTGTCGCAGATAAGATGACAGCAATGATGCTTGGAACCTATACCAATGGTACGGGAGTGACAGCAGATGCGGCCAATTATCCTATCGCTGGGAAAACAGGAACAACCGAAACGAGTTTTGATGTCAACCTCGTCAATGACCAGTGGCATATTGCCTACACACCTGATTTGGTCATCAGTCAGTGGGTTGGTTTTGAGCAGACAGATGAAAATCATTATATAGATAGCAGTAGCTACTGGAAGGCTCCGTCGGTCTTCCAGACTGTGGCCAATTCAATCTTGCCATATACTGCAGGAACTAAGTTCGAAGTAGAAAACGCCTATGCACAAAATGGTATTGTAGAAGTAGCTCCAGATGAAGCTACGCAAACTGAATCAAGCCTTGGTCAAGAACAGGTACAAGAAATTTCAGATCAGGCGAAAAACTTGATTGAGCAAACTAAACAAAATCTAATCGATGCCAAGTTGCCAGAACGAGCAAAAACCTTGTGGGATAACATTACGTCTTGGTTTGGAGAGTTGTCAAATCCATAAAAACATGGTAGAATGAAAAGGATGGAGGGCTTTATGGCACTAAAAAAAGCAAGCCTAGCCTGTACTGTTTGTGGTTCTCGAAACTATTCAATCAGCCTTTCGAGCAATCCCAAGCCAACACGGTTAGAAGTAAATAAATTTTGTAAACACTGTGGACAATACACTGTTCACAAGGAAACCAGATAGGAGTTACGCATGAAATTTATCAAAGACATTATCCGCATTTTAAAAGATACGTCTTGGCCAACTCGTAAGCAGAGCTGGACGGATTTCGTGTCTGTAGTGGAATATACTGCCTTTTTCGTAGCGGTGGTTTACCTCTTTGACTTGATTTTGTCACGAGGAATCATGAGCTTGATCAATCTTTTCTAGAAAATACTTGCCATTTGTAAAATGGAAGTGATATAATAAGGAAAAGCGAAAGCCTTCGGGCTTTTTTTAGCGTCTAAAAATTCCGTGTTTCCAAAGAAAGGAAGTAACAATGTACGATAGTTTTGATAAAGGCTGGTTTGTTTTGCAGACCTACTCAGGATATGAAAATAAAGTGAAGGAAAACTTGCTCCAACGTGCCCACACTTATAACATGTTGGAAAACATCCTCCGTGTAGAAATTCCAACTCAGACTGTTCAGGTTGAAAAGAACGGTGAGGTCAAGGAAGTGGAAGAAAACCGTTTCCCTGGTTATGTTTTGGTTGAAATGGTTATGACCGATGAAGCTTGGTTTGTGGTTCGTAACACGCCAAACGTTACAGGTTTCGTGGGTTCACACGGTAACCGTTCAAAACCAACTCCACTTTTGGAAGAAGAAATCCGTCAAATCTTGGTGTCTATGGGACAAACCGTTCAAGAATTTGATATTGATGTCAAAGTTGGCGATACTGTTCGTATCATCGATGGTGCCTTCACAGACTACACAGGTAAAATTACAGAAATTGATAACAACAAGGTCAAAATGGTTATCTCTATGTTTGGTAATGATACCATTGCAGAGGTTAACTTGAGCCAGATTGCTGAGTTGTAATAAGTTGTTAAAGCGCAGGGAAACCTGTGCTTTTTCTTGTTTTTGAGGCTAACTCAAAAAAAACTTGCCAAAGATTTAAAAATTTTATAGAATTAGGTATACCTAACTTATAAATTAATCAATATTAAAAAACGGAGGTTTTATGAAACAGAAGTGGTCTCAAATTGAGAATAAACAACGCTTTAGCATCAAGAAGTTAAGTGTCGGTGTGGCATCGGTATCAATAGGATTTTTTATCACAGGTATTCCGATGGTTCAAGCAGATACTAGTGGAGAAGGATTGGAGTCTACGGTTGCGGTCGCAACGGATATGGACAGCAAGCAAGATTCTGTGGCAGAGAAAAAAGAAGATGGACCATTATCAGATGAGCCAGCTAAAACGGAGCAGGTGGATGAACCAGTTGCTGAAGAGGGAGCAGTCGAAGAAGTTGTAGATACAGAGGCGGGTGAAGAATCAGGTCTTCTCACAGATCGAGTTGCGACCGAGATAAAAACTACAGCTGGTAAGACAACAGAAGAGTCAAGGGAAAAAGAAGACATTAGCGTAAAAGAAGCTAGTGCTCCTCAAACAATCCCGCAGGAATCACAGCTTGAGCCAGAAGAGGTGACAACAGGGCGCTATATTTTACAATTTTCCGAAGAGAACCGAAATCTTGTATTGGATAAATTAAAGAAAATTGATGGCGTTAAAATTGTTCATGAGTATAAGGAGGTTTTAACGGGAGCATCTGTAGAGGTAGGGAAAGAAAGTTTGTCTGATGTGAAGGCAATTACCGAATTAACCTCTTTAGAAGAGAGTCGCCGTATCCGACCGACTCTTCATACTGCTAAACAGCTGGTTGGTGCCTTAAAAGCAAGTTCTAAATATCAGACAGATGGTCGCGGAATGGTGATTGCAGTCATTGACTCCGGTTTGGATATTAAGCACAAAGACATGAGGTTGGATGATGGTGTCATTCCTAAAATCAAGGACATTACTCCATCTACGACAGGAACATACACACTGAAAGTTCCCCATGGCTATAATTATGTATCTGGTAACGATAATCTTTACGATGATACCCACGAACCACATGGTATGCACATAGCAGGAACTCTGGCTGGAAATGCAACAGACGAAGAAGTTGCGTCTAAAAAGGGAGTTGATGGGATTGCTCCTAACGCACAACTGCTAGTCTACAAGATTTTTTCAAATGACCCTAAAAATTATAAAGCTGAGACGGAGGATGCTGCCTATGCTGCCATTGAAGATGCTATCAAACACGGGGCAGATGTCATCAGCTTGAGCGTTGGTTATTATGATAGTGGGCTGCCAGGGAACGCTTACTACACGATTGCTAAGAGGGCAGCAGAAAAGGGGATTATCATTACAGCAGCTATTGGTAATGCTGGAGCTTCTTCCTCAGACACATCTTTTGACTTGCATACAAATAATGCCTTGGGAGCTGTGGATACAGCAACAACAGTTGGCGTAGCAGCGACTCCTGCAGTTATCGCGGTTGGATCGGCGAGAAATACCCATCTTGTTCAACGCGAATTTATGCTGAATGGGCAGTCTTTTGGCTACTATCCTATTGGCTATACAACGCTTACAGAGGGAAAATATGAATTTGTAGATGCTGGAAATGGTCATTGGGAAGAAGTGCAGGGGCTTGATTTGGCTGGTAAAGTCGCGGTTATCAAAAAAGATAAGTTTGACTTGAAAGATGCTGTTCGTAATTTGAAATTCAAGGATGTTGCTGGAATTATTGTGATAAATACTGATCAGGGATGGAACAAGGATTATTATAGGACCCATCAGTTATTGGTAGATGATAAGACTTTGCTTTCTTATTCCTCTATCTGGGGCATCAGTCTTAGTGGAGAAGATGGAAGGCGATTATTGGAAGTTGCCAACCAATCGCAAGGCAACACTGGTTTGGTCCTCAGGCCTACAATTGGAATGAAGAAGTTGATTGAAGTACCGACTGTATCAGGCTTTTCTAGTTGGGGGCCTACGGTCAACTTAGAATTGAAGCCAGAGATTGTGGCACCAGGAGAGGATGTTTATGCAACCTTGAATGACAATCGTTATGGCTCCATGTCAGGGACTTCGATGGCTTCGCCAATTGTGGCGGGTGCCAGTGCACTTTTATTGCCACGGATTCGCCAAATGACACCACCAGAAGGCATGACTAGGATGGATTTGCTGAGAATCATTTTGATGAATACTGCTACCCCTTTGGTTGATGTTCTAGATTCATCTGGGCATGTTTTGGAAAATTCTCCGAGACAACAAGGCGCTGGTCTGTTGCAGATTGATAGAGCCTTTGAAACAGATGTGATTCTTCACCACCGTCTAAAAGGAGGGGTGGAATTAAAAGAAATAGGGCGTGAGACAGAATTTGAGGTAACCTTGGAAAATCTGGGAAACCAACAAAGAAGCTTTGCTATTTCAGCTGGGAAAGTATTGACTAGTCAAGATGTTCCTGTTGATAGAATAGGACGTTCTGGAAAAGTAGTTAAAGAGATTCATGCGGCAGAAATCAGGGGTTCGAGTATTCATCTTTCTGAGCAATCCATTCAACTGGGTCCGAAAGAGAAGAAAACTATTCGTCTGAGATTGGATGCAGGAGAAGCGAAAGACCAGTTTGCAGAAGGGTATATTTACTTCAAATCATTGACGGAAGGGCAGTCTGACATCAGCATTCCTTATTTTGGCTTTGTTGGGGACTGGTCAAAAGAAAGGATTGTTGATGCACCGGCTTGGGAAACCAGTTCTAAATTGAAACTGACCTCGGTTTTATCTAGTTATAAACACAATAAGTCTGGGCGCTATATTGAACTTGGGCGTGAAAAGATTCAAGATAATCAATCGCCTCTAAATCCAGATAATATCGCAATTCAAAACCAGCATTCGGATAGTCAGATTGGGAATGCCTTTGTTCGATTTGCGCTACTGAGGGATATTACCAACTATGATTTGGATATTGTAAAAGAAGCTACAGAAGATGCTCCTGTTTTGAGGCGGATTGATACAGGAACTATGCTGTCTCGTGTTCGCTATGTAGATTATTTTGAAAGTCTTTCGGAGTATTCCAAGCTTCGTACTCCGATAGAATTACACCGTTGGGATGGGAAAGTGTACGATGCAAGCAAGGATGAAAATGTACCAGTACCGGAAGGACAATATTTCTTTAGATTGCGGGTAAAAAATAAAGAAAATGGTGCCTATCAGTATACCTATCTGCCAGTCAAAATTGATAATCAAAAGCCAGAAATTGTCGCGATCGATACCAATCGTCTAACCAGCCATAGAGAGCTGGTCGTCACAGCCAAGGATAATAATAAAGTTTGGGAGGTTCGAGCGAATCTAAATGGAGAGGATCTTCTTGTTGAAAAGGTTGTAGATGATGCAGGTCAGCTACATTACCATCTCAAAGAAGTGGAACTGCCACTCGATGCTAAAAATCATCTCCGTGTTGAAGTGATGGATATAGCGGGCAATGTGGTTGCTGTTGAAAAAGACTTAGTGGTGCCTGTAATCCAGTTTAAAAATTTGGAAGATTTGACGGCAATTCGCAGTAAGAAAACTGTAGAAATTAAAGCGAACGTCTCAACGCAAGTTTCCGATGTGCAGGCTAACTTGGATGCTCAGGCTGTGAATTACTCTCTTGAGAATGGTCAACTATCTCTCCAGATTCCAGAGCAATCAGATGGACGCCATAGTTTTGAATTAATCTTGAAAGATAAGGATGGCAAGCTTATTTACACTAAAACCTTGAATTATTTGGTAGATAATGAAAAGCCGACGATTGATCTTGATATTGATATTGAAAAAGATGAAGAGGCTGAAGAGGTTATCCATATTGGTAAAAACGGACGCTTTACATTGAAGGGGAAAGTGAGTGATAATGTTAGTCTTCCTAAGGACATCAAACTTTACTATTCCAATCTAGACATTGGTAAGGGAGAGCTGAAAATCATAGATGTAAAAGAAGACGGCAGTTTTGAGCAAGACTTCTTTAAATCTGATTTTCCTAGAGCCATCATGTTAACTGCGGTAGATGAGAAGGGCAATAAATTAAAGGACCTTCGTATCAATACAAGTCCAGAGAGTCTGGATGAGGAGGAGGAAACAGAAGTTCCGATTACTGTCAATAACTGGTTGATTGACCCGATTCGTTTCAATAAAGAAAGTCTTGATCGTGAGCTAGATAGCGGGTTGGTCGACTTCAAAAAGCAAGAAGATGGAACTTATCTATTTACATTTGAAATAGAAGCAGAAACGGATCAAGCTCATTCTGTGCGCATCAATGGTGGCGAAAAACGCTATTTTGAGGGTAGTAAGCTGACTTATCCAGTTACCCTGATTGAAGAGGGAAATGTTGTGGATATAAGTGTGTACAATGAGGCAGATGAGTTGACTTACACGAAGAAATATCAGATGTTGGTTGATACAGAAAATCCTGTTTTACAGCTGGAAAATGAGGTGCTGCCATTGGAAAGACAGGTAGTGGATAGTGAAGAAGATGAAGACGAGGAAAATCAGTATGCAGGAGTCCTCCTGGCAGATGCCGATGGGCACTTGATACTCACCGGAAGCGCCAAGGATAATGGAATTTATTGGTCCTTGAAGATCAACGAAGATTTTGTAGCTCGAGGAGGCTTCTGGAGGCAGTATGGAAATAATGAAAAAGCCTTTCGCTATGAGTTACATAGTCTGAAAGACGGGGATACAGTCAAACTTGATTTGAGTGACAGTTTTGGAAATGCTGTTGTGAAGAAATATAAGGTACGGTTAAATGACAAGGAGGTATCTGAGCAGGTTCCTGAAAAAGACCTTCATGTGGAGCAATCAGACAAGGATCAAACCCCTAGCATTCCTATTCCGAAATCAGAAGTGCAGGTACCAATGCCAAAAGAAGAGGATTCACTTGCTCCGCAAACAGAATCCACTGAAATCGCGCTGTTAACTGGCGATACAAGAGAAGATGGTGTGGAGCATTTGGGGAGACTTACAAAACATGAGGAGGCATTAGGAATTTCTGATGAGAGAATAGAAGTGTCCGTACCTCACAGAGCATTCTTTGAAAGAAGCGGAAGAGGAGAGACAGGTGCACTAGCGGCGGATACTAGTGGGAAATTGCCTCAAACTGGGGATAGCCTTGGAAGTGTCTTTATAAGTGCCTTGTTAGGTCTATTTGGTGGAGCTATGGCCCTCGGAAATCTGAAGCGAAAAGAATAGCAAAAAACCTAGGGAGATTCCTAGGTTTTTTAGAATATTAAAAGGCGGTAGACGGATTTGAACCGACGATCAAGCTTTTGCAGAGCCGTGCCTTACCACTTGGCTATACCGCCATAACAAAGAATATTGTATCTTAAATCCTGGAAATGGTCAAGTGGAAATTTTCGAATCAGCCCAATTTCCAGATTTTACGGTAGACTAGAACTTACTTTGAGAATTTTGGGATGGCAGATTTTTATGAATTTCTCGGTTGTTTTACTTGAAAATAGGCAGGTATTCTGATATACTGATGAAGTTGCTGTGCAACAAATACTCATCTCGGACCAATTGTGGTCTTGTTGCCGAAAGGTTAGGCTGCAAGTCGAAGTTCGGGAGAGGAGAAAAAACAAAAGGAGAAATACTCATGGCAGTAATTTCAATGAAACAACTTCTTGAGGCTGGTGTACACTTCGGTCACCAAACTCGTCGCTGGAATCCTAAGATGGCTAAATACATCTTCACAGAGCGTAACGGTATCCACGTTATCGACTTGCAACAAACTGTAAAATTGGCTGACCAAGCTTACGAATTTATCCGTGACGCTGCAGCAAACGACGCAGTTATCTTGTTCGTAGGTACTAAAAAACAAGCTGCTGAAGCTGTTAAGGACGAAGCTATCCGCGCTGGTCAATACTTCATCAACCACCGTTGGTTGGGTGGAACTCTTACAAACTGGGGTACAATCCAAAAACGTATCGCTCGTTTGAAAGAAATCAACCGCATGGAAGAAGATGGAACTTTCGAAGTGCTTCCTAAGAAAGAAGTAGCATTGTTGAACAAACAACGTGCACGTCTTGAAAAATTCTTGGGCGGTATCGCTGACATGCCACGCATTCCGGATGTAATGTTCGTTGTTGACCCACATAAAGAGCAAATCGCTGTTAAAGAAGCTAAGAAATTGGGTATCCCAGTTGTAGCGATGGTTGACACAAACACAGATCCAGATGATATTGATGTAATTATCCCAGCTAACGATGACGCTATCCGTGCTGTTAAATTGATCACAGCTAAAATGGCTGACGCTATCATCGAAGGCAACCAAGGTGAAGACAGCGTAGCAGCAGTTGAAGCTGAATTGGCAGCTGAGCCAGCATCTACAGAATCAATCGAAGAATTGGTTGAAGTTGTAGAAGGAAAATAAGTAACGAAGGCGTTTAGAAATCTGTATGAAAATAGGAAACTGACGCAGTATGCTTGCATACAAGGAAGTTTATCTTTTTCACTAAGATTTTAGCCTGAGTACAATTGAATAAGTAACAAAGGCGTTTAGAAAAGCGTTAGATTTATCTAAATTCTAGCTTTTTAGTCCGAGTACATTCTACATTATTTATCAAACACAAAAACAATCCTAGAGGGGCAGGGCTGAGCCCGCTCCTCTATTTTATAAATACAAACAAGGAGAATAGACATGGCAGAAATTACAGCAGCTCTCGTTAAAGAATTGCGTGAAAAATCAGGTGCAGGCGTTATGGACGCGAAAAAAGCATTGGTTGAAACTGAAGGTGATATCGAAAAAGCGATTGAATTGCTTCGCGAAAAAGGTATGGCCAAGGCAGCTAAGAAAGCTGACCGTGTAGCAGCTGAAGGTTTGACAGGTGTTTACGTTGATGGTAACGTAGCAGCAGTTGTTGAAGTGAACGCTGAAACAGACTTCGTTGCGAAAAACGCTCAATTCGTTGAATTGGTAAACACTACTGCTAAAGTAATTGCAGAAGGCAAACCAGCTGACAACGAAGCAGCTCTTAAATTGGCTATGCCTTCAGGTGAAACCCTTGAAGAAGCATACGTAAACGCAACTGCAACAATCGGTGAGAAAATCTCATTCCGTCGCTTTGCTTTGGTTGAAAAAACAGATGCTCAAGCATTTGGTGCATACCAACACAACGGCGGCCGTATCGGTGTTATCTCAGTTGTTGAAGGTGGCGATGAAACTCTTGCAAAACAAATCTCAATGCACATCGCTGCGATGAAACCAACTGTTCTTTCTTACACTGAATTGGATGAGCAATTCGTTAAAGATGAGTTGGCACAAATCAACCACAAAATCGAACAAGACAACGAAAGCCGTGCAATGGTTGACAAACCAGCATTACCATTGTTGAAATACGGTTCAAAAGCTCAATTGACTGACGAAGTGATTGCAGCAGCTGAAGAAGCTATCAAAGCGGAATTGGCAGCAGAAGGCAAACCAGAAAAAATCTGGGACAAAATCATCCCAGGTAAAATGGATCGCTTCTTGCTTGACAACACTCAAGTTGACCAAGCTTACACACTTCTTGCACAAGTTTACATCATGGACGACAGCAAAACAGTTGAAGCTTACTTGAACTCAGTGAACGCTTCAGTTGTAGAATTTGCTCGTTTCGAAGTGGGTGAAGGTATCGAGAAAGCTTCAAACGACTTTGAAGCAGAAGTTGCAGCTACAATGGCAGCAGCTCTTGGTAAATAACCTCCAATTGTTTGAATAAGATTTTAAACTAGTACTTCCTTCCTATAGCTCCAAATAAATAGTGCTAGAGGAAGGAAGCATTAGCGTTATAAAAAAACACGGAGGATATATGAAAAATATTCATAAATTTAGTCTACTCTTTGTGTTCATTTTGTTTTGTTCTGTATTTGGTTGGAAGCAAAATAAGGTGATGGCAGAAGAAGTAGGAACTCAGGTTATTATCCGAAAGTATGCGGAAGGCGATTACTCTAAACTGTTAGAGGGGGCAACTTTAAAATTAACTCAAACAGAAGGCAGCGGTTTCCAAGAAAAAACTTTCATGAGTAACGGTTCCGGAGAACAAGTAAATTTACCGGACGGTACTTATGTACTGACTGAGGTGAGTCCGCCTCAAGGTTATGGAATAGCAGAACCTATAACTTTTAAAGTACAGAGCGGTAAAGTTCAAGTTCAGAAAAATGGTCAATTTGTTGATAATCCTTATAAAGAGAATGGGACTCCTTTTTCGGCAATTGCGTATAATGACTATGAATTTGTAGATAATTTAGATACAAAAAATTATGCAAAATTTTATTATGCAAAAAATGCGAACGGAACGTCTCAGGTTGTTTACTGTTTTAATGCAGATTTGCATTCGCCTCCGGATTCTTATGATAATGGGGATACTATAACACCTGATGTATCAACATTTAGTGAAGTTAAGTTCACGCATATTAAAGGGAATGATTTATTAAAATATGCAGTTTCTCCAAGAACTAATGATTCTAATGTATTTTTAACGTGGATAAAAAAAGTTATTAACAGAGGATACAAAGGAACAAACGATAATCTTCCTCAAGGCCTGACAGAAACACAATTCCGTGCAGCGACTCAGTTAGCAATCTATCATTTTACAGACAGTGCAGATGTAGACAAATGGAAGAGCGAAGATACTCATGGATTTGGTGATATGAATGATGCTACATTGAAAGTAACAAAAGAGTTGATTGAGTATGCCCAAAATGGTGAGAGCGCAGATGGATTGCCGGATTTAGATTTTTTTGTTCCAAGTAATAACGGCTATCAGTCACTCATCGGTACGCAGTATCATCCAGATGCATTGGTTGATGTGATTCGAATGGAAGACAAAAAAGGAGTTGTTGTACCTACGACGCACAAGTTGCAAATTTCTAAAAAGGTTACAGGGACAGCTTCGGATAAGTCAAAAGACTTCTATTTTGAAGTAGAGTTGAAAGATGCAGACGGTAAACCATTATCAGGAGAATTTAAAGTCAAAATAAAAGGAAGTGAAGGGGATGCAGAAAAATCATTGGAAAATGGTCGAGTCACCTTCCCATTGAGTGATAATGATACTGCGGAGATTTTAAACATTCCAACAAATTACACATATACTATAAGGGAATTTGCATCTGATGATTATAAAACAACGATCAGTGTTGATTCAGAACAACTTGTTGGAACAAAGGAGATTACAAGGAACGCTGTTTCCACAGATGTTGCTGTGATGTTTGAAAATAATAAAGAAATTGTTGTACCGACAGGAATTTCTGATAATACCAATATATATCAGATGATGTTTAGTCTGGCTGTGGTAGCCATTGTATCGACCGTATTTGTCAGCTTTAAAAGAAAATAAAAACGTATGGGTAAAAGAAGGAATAATCCTATTCAAAAAGATGATAAAAATCAGTCGCGAGAAGGTAGACAAGGATTGAAAAAATTTATTACTAAGTGTGTTGTAATAGCAGGGATAGGATACATTTTTCTAAACTTTGTCGTAGGCGTGATTTTTGTAAAAAATATTCACATGTTTCCAAATTTAAAAGTTGGTGATTTGGCGATATATTCAAGAATTTATGACAATATAAAAATTAATGATGTTGTTGTTTATCAAGAAGAAGATTACGAACGTGTAGGACGTGTAGTCGCACAGTCAGGTGATATTGTTGATATTACAGATAAGGGAGAATTGATGGTGAATGGTCATATTCGCGAAGAAGAGCTTCCCTATCAAACTTCAGCCCATTCAAGTGGTGTTAGCTATCCCTATGAAATTCCTGCGGGAAGCTACTTTGTTCTGTATGATTTTAGAAAAGAACAAACGGATAGTCGATTTATTGGAGCAATTCCTATAAACAAAATAAAAGGAGTTGTGACTACACTCATCAGAGTGAGAGATATTTAAAAATAGAAGGAGAATATAAAATGAAGAAGTATAGTTTTTTAGTATCAGGTTTGGCATTGATGATGCTTGCTACAGGAACAGTTAAGGCGGAGGAGACTCCAGTAGTGAATGGTTCGTCATTACAGGTGACTAAGTCATTTGAGTTGACAGAGGGTGTTTTGTCACCAGCTACAGATTTTACTTTTTCCATCACTTCACAGAATGTAGCTGGTTCAACTGAAACAAAAGATGGTTTAACGGTATATTCAGGTATTGTAGAGGGTATGGAAACACAGAAAATTATTTCATACTCTAATACTGATACTATGGCAAATAAAGATAAAACTACAGATTTTGATTTTTCAAAAGTTGTATATCCAAGACCAGGGGTGTATCGCTATTTAGTGACAGAAACTTCTGGAGATACTCCAGGTGTAACGTACTCTACTAAGAAATATGTAGTTGATGTTTATGCCTTGGATGAAGCTGGTACAATCAAACCGAAATATATTGTGTCACATCAAGAAAATAATAGCGCTAAGGAACCAATTAAGTTTGATAACGCCTTGAAAACAACAGCGTTAACTGTGACAAAAAAAGTGACTGGTAATGCTGGTGATAAGAATAAGGAATTTGAATTTAAACTTACTTTAACAGCTAACGAACTTTATAAATCAGGATCAATTGAAGCTAAAATCAACAAGAAAGGCGATCTTGTTGATAGTAAGCAGTTCTCAATTGGGGAAAACACCTTTAAACTAAAAGACGGTGAAAGACTAGATATTGCTAAGTTACCAATTGGAGTTACCTACAAAGTAGAAGAAATTGGCTCAGAAGATTATCAGAAGACAGCGACAATTGATAAAGATACGAACGATGGTGTTGACAAACAGGAAGCATATGCATTTGATGAACAAACTTCAGATGCTACCTCAGATGCAATCGTTGTAACAAATAATAAAAACATTAATACACCGACAGGTGTTGCGATGGCAATTGCTCCATATGCTGTTATGACACTAGTTGGTATCGGTGGAGTTCTATACTTTGTTAAAAATAAAAAAGCTTAATCAATGCTAATGTTATATGTATGCCTTAATTAAGTGGTTAAACTGGATAATTGATAGATGTTTGTTACTGTTCTGTTTTCTAATTTTGGGACTCGCTTTGTTAGGTTTGTATAGTAATTATTTTCTATATCATAATGCAAGCGCAGCTAATTACCAAAGTTATAAAGAGAATGAAATTGATTTTGAAAAGCTTCTACACTTAAATTCTGAAGTAATAGGATGGTTAGAAGTAAAGGGAACAAATATTGATTATCCTCTTGTTCAAGGAAAAACAAACTTAGACTATATTAATAAATCAGTAGAGGGAGAATATTCCCTCTCTGGCAGTGTTTTCCTTGATCATCGTAATCAATCTAGCTTTAATGATGTTTATTCCATTATCTATGCCCACCATATGGCAGGAGATGTCATGTTTGGGGAATTGCCAAAGTTTTGTAACGCAGATTATTTTAAAGATCATAAAACTGCGACACTTTTTCTCCCAGATGGTTCTTCTAAAACAATATCATTTTTTGCATGTGTGAAGACAGATGCTTTTGATGAAATGATGTTTAATCCGACTGGAATTGATGAACAGAGGTTTGAGAATTTACTAGCTCATATAAAAACGAAATCAGTTCAATATCGAGATTTAAAGATGACGAAACAAAATAGATTAGTTGCGTTGTCGACTTGTGAAGATACAGAAACAGATGGTAGAATATTGGTTTTAGGGATAATTTAAAGCATTTGATATTAGTATAGAATAATGGAGCTATATATGAAGAAAATATTCACTCTGTTACTTGTTTTTTTAGGGGTGGTTTTAGGAACAAATCATGTGGTCAATGCAGTTTCTGCTGAACAATCCGTTGTTACTGAAATTGTTTTCAAAAACCAGTTAGTGACTCAGAATGGAAAACCCCTCCCTAATGGAAAGTTTACTTTTATTTTGACTCCAGAAGATCCTAGCTTTCCCCTACCTAAAGAAGGGACAAAAGTAACAGTTGACGGAGAAGAAAAGGGACGTTTTTCAAATTTAACCTATACAACACCTGGTAAGTACACATATATACTTTCTCAGGAAGATAATGGTTTAGAAGGTTATATTTTTGACCAGACAAAATATCGAGTTACTGTTCTTGTTTCAGTGGATGAAGTGACAGCTCAATTACGTACATCAATAGTTGCTTCAGAAATGAATCAAGATAAGAAAACTGAACTTCTCTTTAAAACTATTTATACCTCTGAAGAAAATAAAGTTGCTGACAACAAAAAAGTTGCTAACAACACAAAAGTTTTGCCTCAAACAGGAGAAAAAACTACTAAAGAGATTTTCTTATTGGGTGTAATGCTTATTGTTTTATCTATTGGTTTAATAGTATATAAGAGAGCATTTTAAGTTATATTGTGATGTAATCAAGTTGTAATAAAGATGGTAAAAGTTTTGGCTTTTTGGTCGATGCTTCAAACCAAAATAAAGTCGTTAGAATTGTACTTCTAATGACTTTTTCTTTTTTGTAAAATCGGTCTTAGGGCGGATGTCGGATATATTTGGTTAGGTTACACTAGTATCAATCCTAAATATTTTTCATAATCTCCTTAAAAAGCACCGGTCTTGTGGTCGGTGCTTTTTTGTCTGTTATGTATTAGTCCTCAATAAAAGCCACAATTTCTTTTTCCGTCATGCTGGAATCGCAGCGGACTTGGACGCCGTTTGCTTTTGCGACGAGGAGGCCTGGTACGGTAGGAACTCGGTAGTGGTCGCGGAGGGCCTGGAGTTCAGGGCTGACTTGGCTGGAGTCGAGGAAGTGGACGGTCACTTGCTTGTCTTGGGCGACCTTGTGGAGTTTTGGCGCAAAGCGGTTGCAGTAAGGGCAGGTTGCTCGTCCGATGAAGAGAACAGCCCCCTCTTTTGCAGCTAGAAGGTTCTGTGCCTGCTCCACAGTCACACTTGTAAAGTCTTGAATGTAATCTTGAAAGTTCATGGTATAAGATATAAAGGGCCTTAAGCGGACACAGACAAACTAGGAAACAGAACGACGACTAGTTCTCGTTTATCTTTTTGACCTAGTCCGTAGCCCGTACTCAGTTCAACCAAATACGGAGCCCCTAGTCCTTTCTATTTTTTCTTTTATTATAGGATAAAGCAGAGCAGATTTCAAAATTCTGCTATGCTAGTTGCTAGGCTTTTGCTTTCAAAATTCGTCATTTTAAGGTATAATGGTCAAAGATAGTCAAAGAAAGAGGCGATACTATGGCGATGAAGAATACATCGGATTATATAGAAGAGCATATCAAAGCCATCTTGGACCAAGTCAGTGTAGCTGAGTTGCGTCGAAGTGAATTGGCCAGTCGGTTTGAAGTGGTGCCAAGTCAGATTAACTACGTCATTAAAACCCGTTTTACAGCCAGCCGTGGCTATATTGTTGAGAGTAAGCGTGGTGGTGGTGGTTATATCCGAATTGGGCGGATTACCTTTTCGGATAAGCACGAATTGGTCCATGATTTGTTAAACAATATGGGTGAGCAGTTGTCTGCGACGGTTTATGCGGATATTTTACAGCTCCTTTTTGATGAAGGATTGATGACAGAACGAGAAGGCAATCTCTTTTTGTCCACAGGAACTGATGAAATATTAGGGAAAGATGCAAGTGCTATTCGAGCACGCATGATGCGTCAAATACTACGACGTTTAGATAGGAAAGAGGATTAATTTATGAAAATTTCAACTGGTTTACAAAGTGTTTTTGAAGATGCCCAGTTGGTCGCACAACGTTATGCTTGTGAATACTTGGAAACATGGCATGTTCTCTTGTCTTTCGTTATCAACCATGATACAGTCGCCGGCGCTGTTTTGGCAGAATATCCTATTTCAATTTCTGACTATGAACATGCAACTTTTGTTGTGACCGACAAGGTCTATCGTGAAGAGTTGGATAGTTTTCGTATTTTACCATCTTCTAAACGTTTGGATGAAACGGCTAGTTTTGCCAAGAAAATTGCAGAAGTCGTCAAGGCTAAGGAGCTGGGAACGGAGCATTTGTTTATGGCTATGTTGTTGGACAAGCGGTCAACAGCTAGTCAGATTTTGGACAAGGTAGGTTTTTGTTTTGAAGACTCAGATGATAAGTTTCGTTTCTTGGACTTGCGTAAAAACTTGGAGGCACGTGCGGGATTTACCAAAGAGGACCTTAAAGCTATCCGCAGTGTGATGAAGGGTGGCAAAGCCAAACCTACTAATATGGGACAGATGATGGGAATGCCCCCAGCACCTCAAAGTGGTGGATTAGAAGACTACACTCGTGATTTGACAGCTTTGGCTCGTGAAGGGAAGATTGAACCTGTCATCGGTCGAGACGCTGAGATTGCACGGATGATCCAAATTCTATCACGTAAAACCAAGAACAACCCAGTTCTAGTTGGTGATGCAGGTGTCGGAAAAACTGCGCTTGCTTTGGGTCTTGCTCAACGTGTTGCTGCAGGTGATGTCCCTGTCAGCTTGGCTAAGATGCGGGTTTTGGAACTTGACTTGATGAACGTTATCGCTGGAACTCGTTTCCGTGGTGATTTCGAAGAGCGGATGAATAATATTATCAACGACATCGAGGAAGATGGTCAGGTCATCCTCTTCATTGATGAGTTGCATACCATTATGGGTTCTGGCTCGGGGATTGATTCGACCTTGGATGCAGCCAATATCCTCAAACCAGCTCTTGCTCGTGGCACCCTCCGTACAGTCGGAGCGACGACTCAGACAGAGTACCAAAAGCATATTGAGAAAGACGCAGCCCTGGTTCGTCGTTTTGCCAAAGTGACCATTGAAGAGCCGACAGTGGAAGATAGCATTGCCATTTTGACTGGTTTAAAAGGTACTTTTGAGAAATACCACAGGGTCCGTATTGGAAATACGGCTGTAGAGACTGCTGTGACCTACGCTAAGCGGTATTTGACTAGTAAAAACCTGCCAGATTCTGCCATTGATTTGATGGATGAAGCCAGTGCAACGGTACAAAATCGAGTGAAAGGGCAGGCTGAGGAAACAGGACTGACGAGTATTGATAAGGCCTTGATGGATAAAAAATATAAGACTGTCAGCAAGCTTTTGATTAAAACGAAAGAAGATGCCGAGGCTAGTCAAAACTATGACCTTGAAGTAACAGAAGAAGATGTTTTAGAAACACTTAGCCGCTTATCAGGTATCCCAGTAGCCAAGCTTAGCCAATCAGATACTAAGAAGTATCTGAATCTGGAAGCAGAATTGCACAAGCGTGTGATTGGGCAGGAAGAAGCTATTTCTGCAGTTAGCAGAGCTATTCGCCGTAATCAGTCAGGGATTCGTACAGGTCGCAGACCGATTGGTTCCTTTATGTTCTTGGGACCAACTGGTGTTGGTAAGACAGAGCTTGCTAAGGCCTTGGCAGAAGTTCTCTTTGATGACGAATCTGCTCTTATCCGTTTTGATATGTCTGAATACATGGAGAAATTCGCAGCCAGCCGTTTAAACGGTGCCCCTCCGGGCTATGTGGGCTATGAGGAAGGTGGCGAATTGACAGAAAAAGTTCGTAACAAACCTTATTCTGTTCTTCTTTTTGATGAGGTTGAAAAGGCTCATCCAGATATTTTCAATGTTCTTTTGCAGGTCTTGGATGATGGTGTTCTGACAGACAGTAAGGGACGTAAGGTTGATTTCTCAAATACCATTATTATCATGACATCAAACCTTGGAGCAACAGCCCTTCGTGATGATAAGACAGTTGGTTTTGGTGCCCTTGATTTATCTAAGGACCACAAGGAAGTGGAGAAACGCATTTTTGAGGAATTGAAAAAAGCCTATCGTCCAGAATTTATCAACCGTATTGACGAGAAAGTTGTCTTCCATAGCCTAACGGAAACTCATATGCAGGATGTTGTCAAGGTCATGATTAAACCTTTGTTGGCTGTAACAGCTGAGAAAGGAATTACCCTTAAACTTCAACCATCAGCCTTTAAGTTATTGGCTAAACAAGGTTACGACCCAGAAATGGGGGCTCGTCCTCTTCGTAGACTCTTACAAACCAAATTGGAAGATCCGTTAGCAGAAATGTTGCTCCGTGGTGACTTGGCTACTGGTTCGACCTTGAAGGTTGGGGTCAAGGGCGAAGAGCTCAAGTTTGATGTGGTAAAGGGATAAGGAGTGCTTGTTGTTGCTATCCTTTCCAGATGCAGAATTGTTCTTCCGTTTTGAAAAACGGATGAGATAGTTGAAGAGGTGAGCTTGCTCGCCTCTTTCTTTAGCAAGTAGAAAGGAAATCTATGAATCAAACCATAGCTGTTGTTTTCGGAACCTTTGCTCCCATGCACAAGGGACATTTGGATTTGATCGAGCGAGCAAAGTTGGCCTGTGGTCAGGTTTGTATTGTGGTGTCAGGATATGACAAGGACCGTGGGGATTTGATTGGTTTAGATTTGACCAAACGAATTCAATTTGCTCAAGGGCAGTTTGAGGGTGATGATTTTGTCGAAGTTTGTGCCCTGGATGAAACGGACTTGCCTCCCTATCCAGATGGTTGGGACCTTTGGTTAGACCGCTTGCTTGGTTTATTGGATTTGTCTGAACATCAAACGCCAGTCTTCTATGTGTCTGAGGAAGAATACGCTCAGGAACTGCAAAATCGAGGCTATCAAGCTCATTATAGTCCTAGAAAATTTGGTATTTCAGCGACTCTCATTCGTGAACATCCAGAGCAGTATCGAGACTACATTGCCCCTGCCTTTGTTGGCTTCTTTGCTGAGCATGAATAATGCTATCATACAGAAAAAACGCATAAAATCAGGTTATAACCCTGGCTTTATGCGTTTTTGTATATGTTTAATGATTGGCAAGTATCAAACTTCTCAGATTTTCTTACTTAGCAATCCGTTCTTGATAGGCTTCTCTAGCTTGGTCAAAGAGTTCTTGGACCTGCTCGATAGTCTCTGCTCGGGCAACGGCACCACGGATTTTGGCAGCACCTGCTGAACCACGGAGGTAGTGAGGGGCAAGACCACGGAATTCACGTACGGCAATGGATTCGCCTTTGAGATTGGTCAATCGGGTCAGGTGGTCGAAGGCGACATTGAGTTTGTCATCGAAGGAGAGGTCGGGCAGGACTTCTCCTGTTTCAAGATAGTGGTTGATTTGGTTGAAGATGTAAGGATTTCCCATAGCAGTCCGTCCGACCATGACGGCATCAGCTCCGACTTCCTCGATTCGTTGGCGGGCATCTTGGACAGTGCGGATGTCGCCGTTTGCGATGAAAGGAATCTTGGTCAGGCTGCTGGCTACCTTGGTGAGGGTTTCCAGGTCAACGGTTCCTGTGTACATCTGCTCGCGGGTCCGTCCGTGCATGGCTAGGGCAGACACACCAGCACTTTCTGCGGCCAGGGCATTTTCGACCGCTAGGTCGGTATTGTTCCAACCCGTCCGCATTTTAACAGTCAAGGGAATATCGAGGACTGAGGTCACTTCCTTGATGATATGGTAAATCTTGTCGGGGTCCTTGAGCCACTTGGCACCAGCTTCGTTTTTAACGACCTTGTTGACAGGGCAGCCCATGTTAATATCCACGATATTAGCTTTGGTGTTGGTTTGGATGAAGTCGGCAGCCCTTTTTAGTCCTTCGGCATCGCCGCCGAAAAGCTGGATAGACATAGGGTATTCGTTGTCATCGATATGGAGCATATGGAGGGTCTTCTCGTTGTTGTAGAGAAGGCCTTTTTCAGAAATCATTTCCATAACGACCAGGCCTGCGCCCATTTCCTTGGCAATGGTGCGGAAGGCCGAGTTGGTCACGCCAGCCATTGGGGCCAGCACGCAGCGATTGGGGATTTCCACATCACCAATCATGAAAGGGGTATTGAGATTAGCCATTGATGAGTTCCTCCAAATCGTTTTCGTCAAAGTGGTAATGGGTCTGGCAGAATTGACAGGTGATGTCCACGCCCTTGTCCTCGTCTTTCATCTCTTGCAGATCCGTTTTTGGCAGGCTGGCTAGAGCATCGAGGAAGCGGTCTTTAGAGCAGTCGCAGACAAAGCCGATTTCTTCTTCGGATAGGCGTTTGAAGTCGTCGTCGCCATAAATGGCGGATAGCAGAGCTTCTATATGGTTTTCAGAAGCCAGCAAGCTTGAAATGGCAGGCATTTCTTGGATGCGTTTCTCGAAACGGGCAATTTCAGCCTCGGTTGCACCTGGTAAAACTTGCAACAAGAATCCGCCAGCTACCTTGACCTTGTCTTCTTCGTCTAATAACACGTTCAATCCCACTGCTGAAGGTGTCTGCTGGCTGTCTGTCAGGAAGTAGGCAAAATCTTCACCAATCTCACCAGAAATCAAGGGTGTCATGGAATTGTAGGGGTGACCTGTTCCGTAGTCTGTGATGACTAGGAATTGGCCATTGCCTATAAGAGGTCCAACGATGACTTCGCCAGTCGCTGTCCGTTTGTAATCCAAGTCTGGATTTTGAATGTAGCCCTTGACCTGACCTTTGGTATTGGCAACGGAGATGATAGCCCCAACAGCACCGCTGGCCAAGATTTTCAGGGTGATTTTTGTATCGCCTTTTTCATTGGCAGCCAAAATTTGATTGGCAATGAGGGTGCGACCCAGAGCAACGGTGGATGACGCCATGGTGTCGTGTTTTTCTTGGGCTGTTTTCACGGTTTCTGTGCTATCTAGCACAAAGGCACGGAAATGCCCGCTTTTTGATAGTGTTTTAATAATTTTATCCATAACTTTAATTATAGCACAAGTGGAGGTGGAGCAGTAGAAAAATGAGCCTGAAAGTCATGCTTTCAAGCTCAAAAAATGATTAGGATTCTTTTTGTTTTTTAACAAGGCAGGCACTCAAGATTACGAGACCGATTGTGATAAGTACAAAGCTTGTTTCTCCTCCTGTCTTTGGAAGGATTTTCTTTTGATTGTTTTTGGCAGTAGGGGTCACGGTTGTTTGTCCCTTGTCTGTAGTGCCAGAACGGTCATCAGTATTTACAGATGTTTGATTAGAAGTTGAAAGATTTGTTGGCTTGTTATTGTTGGTCGTACCATTGTCATCACTATTATTGACTGTTCCTGAGTCATCTGTCTGCTTGTCGCTTGGTTCTGGTTGAGTTGGTTCTTGTGCCTTTGTCACATCCAGTTGTACCAATAGCGGATCGTGGTCAGAAGCTCTGCCATGTTCTTCCATAAAGGCCGAATTGACATGGACCATATCAAAGGCATAGCGCTCCAACAAGTTAGTTGATACCAGCATATTGTCAAGAGACTGATTGTTTCCATTATAGAAGTAAGAGAAGCGATCGGATGCATCGTGACGACTAACGAGGTTAGCCATTCCTCCTGTTTCTAAAATTTCTATGGTTTTAGTAAATTCATAGTCATTGAAGTCGCCTAGCATAACGATATTAGCATTTGGATTTTGAGTTAAGCCTGCTTTTGTAAAGTCAGCGATAATTTGTGCTAGTATGTGGCGTTTTTCTTCGGACTTGAAGCTGACGGGTTGGATTTTTCCGTAGAGACCATTGTCACCGCGTTTTGAGTTGAGATGGTTAGCAAGGACAACGACTTTCTCGCCTTTGAAGACGAATTCAGCTGCAAGTGTTTTGCGGACAGCTGCCCAAGCGCTGTTGGTTGGGTCGATTCGGCCCAGGCTGAGATTGAGTTCGCCGTTTTCCCAAGCTACTGCCTGTGTTGCGGTACCGATTGGTTTGTCAGATAGGCTGACACGTTTTGAGTTGTAGAGGAAGCCGACGCGAATATTGCCTCCCTCTTGTCCGCCGTCTTTGTTGTTTTCAGGAGCAATATCCACATAGGTATAGGTTGGTCCGCCGGCTGCTTGAATGGCTGCAATTAGGCGTTCAGCACTCTTACTAGCATCAGTTGTACCGTCGTTTGTAGCACCGTTGTTGTCCTGCACTTCAATCAATCCGATAATATCTGGAGAATGTAGGTCTGAAACAAAGGATTTGGCAATGCGTTGGACTTTAGCGTCTGATGTTGACTTACTATCAGCAGAGAAGTTTTCAATGTTATAAGAAGCGATAGTCAGCTTGTCATCATTTGGGATAATGGTTGTTGTTTCTGGTTTTGTAGCTCCTTCGTGCAAGGTTGGAAGGGTGCTATCATCTACATAGACCTTATAATTGGTGTAAGAGTAGGTAACTGGTCCAGCAATACGACCGGTAAAATAGTCTCCTGATTTGACGATCTGTTTTCCATTTTTCAAAAGTAGTGGAATGATATTGGTATTATTCCCTTCAGGGCGAAGGTTGATGCCTCCAACATTGTTTAAAGGAAGTTGACTAGTGGCAGGAGTGACATAGATTTCCTTGTTTTTTAGTGGGCCGAGGATTTTTGCATCATCAACGGCAACCACCATGCCTTCAACGGATTCCCAGAAATCGAGTGCATCTTGTTCTGGATCAAATTGAGCCAAACCGTCGTTGTCAATAATATCGGCTGGGATGGTTCGATCAAGACCAAGGACTATAGGAGATGGTACAGGTGCAGTCCCATCCACAGTTACTTCAGTAGCTCGAATTTGTGTGATGGTTAAGTCTGTTTCCCCACGTTCTGTATAACCTTTTCCGAGGTATTCTTCTACTCGTCCTGCGATAGTGACAAGATCTCCTACTTTGACATTTGTTTTTAATTTGTTAGTAAAGATGTTAATACCGTCAGATGTTTTGACGTCTCCATCTGGTGTGACATCTTGCACGTAGAAGTTATTGGCAGAGGTAACGTAGGTTACTACGACATTTTTAAGCATAACAGATTGATTCACCAGAGGTGATTGGTGACTTGCACCTTGAATGCGACCGACTGTTACAGCTTCGGTCTTTCCTGGTCCTGCTTCCGTCGTTGCCTTTTCAATGACTTCAAAATGAGAGAGGTCAAATGGTTTTAATTGTATTTTTCCGTTATAGGTGGATAAAATAGCGGTTAGATTAATCTTATCTCCCTTGTTGATACGGTTCAAAAGATCCGCCGTTTTGATGCCTGTTCGACTGTCTAAACGCACATCCACAGTTTGTCCTTCAGAGTCAGTTACGGTAAAGGTAGAATTTTGATAGCTATCGCTTTGAATATCTCCGACAGTCAAGTTTTTTAGAGAAACTAGTGTTGCCTGTGCTTGCGTCGTTAACTGAGCAATGTTTGTTTCTGTAATAGGAGTGTTGAAATTCTCAGAGATAGCCTTGTGGTTGCTAACTGTAGTTAGTTGGAGTTCGCCTTTATACTCACCCAATGTTCCTGTTAATTGAATGGTATCACCAGGCTGATAGCCCAAGGCAGCCCCAGGGTAGATATAGATACCAGCACCGTCAGAGCCTTGGAGGTAAAAACCATTTCCTCCCCAACCGTTTACTAGGCTAATAATTTTACCAGAGACTGTGTACTCTGTTCCTTGTGCACCAGAACGAACAGTAGCAATCGGTGTAGAAACAAGGTCACTTGGTTTGGTAGCTGTATTTTCACTTGTTGGTGGCTGAACATTAGTAGAAGATGAATCTACGATTTCAATCGCTGTAGCTGGTTTGATCCCAGCTCGCTTCATGTATGTATCGCTAGTTCCTGTGATGCGAACCAATTTTCCGACTAGTTCGGGATGATCAACGAGGTTGAATTGGCTACGAAGAGGTTCTTTTAGTTGAATAGGGATAGTGTCGGCAGCCGCAGTATCCATGCTTGCACCAAGGGCTAGATTTGTTTTGTTAGTAGCGTCAAAAGCAGTTCCGCTACTATTAAGTGGTGCAATAAGATAGCCTTGTATCGTGACTTCCGACTTGGTTATTGCAAGTGACGGATAATTCTCTATCGCCACTTCAGTAGCGTGCACAGATGGTATGGGCGAAGTAGCAAGACTAAACAAGAGTCCGGCTGTTACCGCTACAGAACCTACGGTATAGAAGAGAGAACGGTTTCTAATCTTCATATAAAACTCCTTTTTGTTATATATGGACGTTATCAAAACGTCTGCGGTTGTTATATACATATAGTTTAACAAAAAATGAGTCGTTTGGAATACTTTTTCTGGATATAATACGGATATTTTTAAAAATTCAAATGAAATAGTAAAAATACATTGGAAAACAAAACAAATAACGAACAATTGGATTGAATACAGGGAATTGGTTCATAAAAAAGCACCGAGATATAAATGATTATCTTGGTGCCATATTCATTTTGTTTAACATTAGTTGGGAGGTTTTGTGAAGGAAGAAAGGGGCAAAGCAGATATATAGTCCTTTAGTTGACTTTTTTTACTTCGGCGCAAGAGGAAGTCCGTTTCTGGATTTCCCGCTTCAAACAATCCACTGGTTTGTTTGAACTCACTTTGCCGTACTTTATAGAGAGGCAAGTCTTATTTCCAACCTAGAATGTTCTAGCAACCTGCAGCTATTGAGGCGAATGTGCTTTGCCCTATCTCCAGCCTTCAAAAGCTCCACGAATCTTTGAAGTAAGTACTAACAAAGTAAGGAAAATGGAAAACTATAGCTCTGGAAACAATTTTTTCAAAATCTTCGGTGTAATGCTCTGTCCAGGTCCTGCGTAGGTGTAGGTGTGCAGGTACATGGCAGGGTTGAAGTTGAGTTCGATGCAGGTGCAGTTAGGCTCGTCCTTGCTGGCTGGTTTGGTGCGGTCGGGGATAATCAAGTCCACACCACAGACCCAAGCTCCCATGGCAGTCGCCATATCAGCGGCCAGTTGCTTATAGGACTCGTCCATCTGGTCGGTCATATCGATGGAGTCGCCACCTGTTGAGATATTGGAATTGCCACGCAGAAAGGCTTGAACGCCCTCTGGCAAAACTGTATCGGGTGTGTAGCCCTGCTGCTCCAACATAAGCAGTTCGATGTCGCCCAAGTTGATGATTTCCAGCGGTGAACGGTGGTCACGCCCACGCAGTGGATCTTGGTTTTTTTGGTCCACCAATTCACGGATGGTTGAGCTACCGTCCCCCACGACATTGGCTGCGATGCGGAGCAGGACAGCCTCGCACTTGCCGTCCAAGATGAAGAAGCGGTACTCGGTTCCCTCCACGAACTCCTCCACTAGTACATGGCTGTCTTCTGAAAAGGCGATGTCCAGGGCCTTTTCATAGTCCGTAAGGCTGGCTGGTTCTTGGAAGATAGAGATGCCAAGACCGAAGTTGGTGGACTTTGGTTTGACAACAATAGCAGAGCTGGCTACCTGTCCGTAGTACCGCAGGGCATCTGTCTTGTTTGCAAATTCCGCTCCCGCAGGCACTGGAAAACCAGCCTGGTCCAAGATTTTCTTGGTCACGACCTTGTTGGCCATGGCGAGAGGGATGACGTAGTTGTCCTTGGAGGTCATGTTGCCGTTTTTGATGTACTCGACATGGTCACCATGCCAGAGTTTGAGAAATTGGTCTTCTTTATCCAAAATCTCCACGTTCAAGCCCAGCTGAATGGCGTCGAAGAGAATCATCTGGGTGGAGAGTTCCATGTTTTCATAGCCCTTGAGGGCGTAAGGGGCTGTCCAAGCATAGTCATGAAAGACTTGTCCTTGCTGCTGACCAAACTTTTCTAGAGACCCATCTTCAACCTGCTCTGCTATTTTTCCGGAAAGGGTCAGATGTGGGTCTTGAAGAGCGGCCTCCACATGTGCAATGAGCTGGCCATAGTAGTTATCCAGCCCAAAGTGGGCAACTATGGCTTTCATGGCCGTCAAGATTGGCGTGGCATCGGCATCGTTAGGTAGAGGTGAGTGGGGGTGGCTAAGGGCGATGAGATTGTTAAGTTTATCTGCTTTTGCTAGGGTGTTATCAACATCTGTCAGTTGGTCTAGCCAAAGAAGAGCTAAGATAAAGAGGTGGACTGTATCAAGGGTTTCCTGACTAATAGCAAGCGGGTCATAGGGGTTAAGGTCAAAGGAACGGAATTCTAAATAAGAAATCCCCTTGCTGAGGTAGTCACGGCTAGTCTTGGCACCACGGAGGCGGACGGAAGAGTAAAATTCCTTCTCAGCAGACAGTTGACCAGACTGGACAGCTTGTTCGATGTCATCCACGTACTGTTCGAGAGAAGAAAAGGAAATATGAACATCATCGGAGTTGACATAGCCGTACTTGGAATTACGAATGGAACGGACGCAACCGACTTCCGTAGTTAGGAATCCTTTTTCGGCTAGGCTACTTGCCCCATATAGGTAGGTTAAGAGCCAACGATAGTTGAGGAAGTTTTGTGCTAATTTGAGGTAGAGGGTATTTTTGAATGCGATAAAGTCTGTTTCCTCGCTTAATTCAAAAAGTTGTTGGGTTAGGTCTTTTCCTAATTCAAAATTATAATGGATGCCAGACATAGACTGGACGAGCTTGCCATAGCGTTCCCCCAGACCGACACGATATTGGTACTCATAGTCGCTCTCCAGTTGGGCAATTTGGATTTCCTCTTCTGAAATCATAGGTGGCATGGATAGGGGCCAGAGGTATTCTTGCTTATCCATAGAACGTGCGGCAACATCTGTAATGGCTCCCAGTAGGCGACGAGCTTCCTTAGTCGACTGAGCGATTGGTGTAATCAACTCTAACTGTGGCTCGCTGTAGTCTGTCTGGATATAGGGGTGGAAGCTACGAGAACCCAGTTTATGAGGATGGGGAGTTTGTGCAACTCTGTGGTTTGAATTGATGCGAAGTGATTCGCGCTCAATTCCAAAAGTAGCCTGAAGAATGGGGTTGTTTGGTAATAATTTTTGTAACATACTAAGTCCTTTATATTTCTGTCAAAGTCTTATTCCAATTTTATCTAGATTGGAGGGCAAATACAAATTTCTGCTACGTTTTTCGTGAAAAATGTACTGAAAATCACGGAAAGCAAACAAAGACTTCGGATTTCTCTGTTAAAAGCATATTTACACATGTCTATCTCGTGTGTTTAATCGGATTTTTTTGAAATATGCTTTTTAAAAAATAAAAACATTCGCTATATATGAAATTATTGGAATTTCTTGAAAAAATGTTCGTTTTTTGATAGAATAGTGTGTAAAACGAAACTTGCAGGTGAGATTCCTGCCAGAAGTAGAAGAAAGGCTGGGCTGGTTAGCCAGTTCAGAGAAAGAGTGAATATGACATCAGTAGTTGTTGTAGGAACCCAGTGGGGCGACGAAGGTAAGGGTAAAATTACAGACTTCTTGTCTGCTAATGCTGAAGTAATCGCACGTTATCAAGGTGGTGATAACGCTGGACACACTATCGTTATCGATGGCACTAAGTATAAATTGCACTTGATTCCGTCAGGAATCTTCTTCCCAGAAAAGATTTCTGTAATCGGTAATGGTGTGGTTGTCAATCCAAAATCTTTGGTGAAGGAAATCAACTATCTCCATGATTCAGGTGTAACAACAGATAATTTGAGGATTTCAGACCGCGCACATGTCATCTTGCCTTACCACATCAAATTGGACCAGTTGCAAGAAGAGTCTAAAGGTGAGAACAAGATTGGTACAACCAACAAGGGTATCGGTCCTGCTTACATGGACAAGGCAGCCCGTGTTGGTATCCGTATTGCAGACCTCTTGGACAAGGAGATTTTTGCCGAGCGTTTGAAAACAAACTTGGCTGAGAAAAACCGTTTGTTTGAGAAAATGTATGAGTCAACTCCGATTGAGTTTGATGAAATCTTTGAAGAATACTACGCTTACGGTCAAGAAATCAAAAAGTATGTAACAGATACCTCTGTTATCTTGAACGATGCTCTTGATCAAGGTAAACGTGTCTTGTTTGAAGGTGCGCAAGGGGTTATGTTGGATATTGACCAAGGTACCTATCCATTCGTTACTTCTTCAAACCCAGTTGCTGGTGGTGTGACCATCGGTAGCGGTGTCGGCCCAAGCAAGATTGACAAGGTTGTTGGTGTATGTAAGGCCTATACTAGCCGTGTTGGTGACGGACCATTCCCAACTGAATTGCACGATGAAATCGGAGACCGTATCCGCGAAATCGGTAAGGAATACGGTACGACAACTGGACGTCCACGCCGTGTCGGTTGGTTTGACTCAGTGGTGATGCGCCATAGCCGTCGTGTGTCAGGTATTACCAACTTATCTCTTAACTCGATTGACGTCTTGTCAGGTCTTGAAACGTTGAAAATCTGTGTGGCTTATGACTTGGATGGTGAGCGTATTGACTACTACCCTGCAAGCTTAGAACAACTCAAACGTTGCAAACCAATCTACGAAGAAATGCCAGGTTGGTCAGAAGACATCACAGGTGTGCGTAGCCTGGATGAATTGCCAGAAGCAGCTCGCAACTATGTTCGTCGTATCAGCGAATTGGTCGGCGTTCGTATCTCAACCTTCTCAGTAGGTCCTGGTCGTGAACAGACCAACATCCTTGAGAGTGTATGGAGCGCAAAATAGTGTGCGAAGACTGAACGAAAGTTCGGTCTTTTTCTGTGTACGACGGGCATGTCGTACATCTGAGGTGAAAGTCCTCCGTGGGCACCCGCTACCGGTGAACCCAATAGCGACTCCCAAGCCTGACTATCGTGAGGTAGCGGGGAGAGGAAGGGATAGCGAAATCGTGGCACTACGAACAGAAACTTGATACGAAGGCGTATATAGAGGATGAGGGGGCACAAAACTCTAAAATCCAAAAAGGTAGTCGTAACCTATATGCGTAAATCACGAGTGTAATTGAATTCGGACTAAGGTCAGTGTGAAAAAGATAATTCCTCCTAGAGTCACTGGACTCTTCGTCAGAATTCCTATTTTCACTTAGACCTTTTACGTCCTCATATCTTGTCTAAACGAGGAAAGATGTACAACTTATCCCGTGAGGTCTTGTCGAGGTAATAACCTAGTAATAACGAACGGCAAGAAGTCAGCTGAAGCCATAGTAGTGATGAAGTTTCTGTAATAGAAACGGAGCGAAGGGCTGAACAACTAATCGAAGTATACCTACTTCGCTTGTGTCTGTAAAGAATGGTCTGATAGAATTGGATGCGGTCACGTATTGACTAGAAGAAAGTTCGCCAATATAAGATATCCTACAGACACCGAAACAAGAAAGGAATACACACATGTCACAGTTACTAGATAATATCCTATCTCGTTCAAATATGTTGGACGCTTACAATCAAGTTAGAGCTAATAAAGGTTCTGCTGGAATTGACGGCGTAACTATTGAAGAAATAGATGACTATCTCCGTAAACACTGGCGTTCAACTAAAGAACGCATAAAGCAGAGAAAGTACAAACCACAGCCAGTCTTACGAGTTGAAATTCCCAAACCTAACGGTGGAGTCCGTCAGTTAGGTATCCCAACGGTCATGGATAGAATGATACAACAAGCTATTGTCCAAGTCATTAGTCCCATCTGTGAACCCTATTTCTCTGAGAAGAGTTACGGATTCAGACCCAATCGGTCATGCGAAAAAGCCGTTATTCAGTTATTAGAATACCTTAATGACGGTTATGAGTGGATAGTAGATATAGACCTCGAGAAGTTCTTTGATACAGTTCCCCAAGATAGATTGATGTCGCTCGTTCATAACATTATCCAAGATGGAGATACAGAATCCTTAATTCGTAAGTACCTTCACTCAGGTATAGTCATCAACGGACAACGGCATAAAACACTAGTTGGAACGCCACAGGGAGGCAACCTATCACCGCTCCTGTCCAATATCATGCTTAATGAGCTAGACAAAGAGTTGGACAGACGAGGACTTCGCTTTGTCCGCTACGCAGATGACTGTGTCATCACAGTTGGTAGTGAGGCAGCGGCTAAACGTGTGATGCATTCAATTAGTCGTTACATTGAAAAACGATTAGGTTTGAAAGTAAACATGACTAAGACAAAGATTGTAAGACCGAGCAAACTGAAGTATCTAGGATTTGGTTTTTGGAAATCATCTGAGGGCTGGAAAACCCGTCCGCACCAAGATAGCGTGCAGAGTTTCAAGAGAAAACTCAAGAAACTAACAGCCCGTAAGTGGAGTATTGACTTAGACAGCCGAATTGAGCAACTAAACTGGGTTATTCGAGGATGGATAAACTACTTTTCTATGACGAACATGAAATCAGTCATGGAAAGCATTGATGAACATCTGAGAACTCGACTAAGAGTTATTATCTGGAAACAATGGAAGAAGAAATCTAGGCGACTATGGGGGCTTCTCAAACTTGGAGTACCGAAGTGGATAGCGGATAAAGTATCTGGATGGGGGGACCATTATCAATTAGTGGCTCAGAAGTCAGTACTGAAACGTGCCATATCAAAACCAGTCCTCGCTAAACGTGGACTGGTTTCTTGCTTAGATTATTATCTGAAACGACATGCGTTAAAAGTTAGTTGAACCGCCGTGTGCCGAACGGCACGCACGGTGGTGTGAGAGGGACTAGAAATTAGTCCCTACTCGATTTGGTCGAACTTTGCTTTCTTGTCCAGAATTTGATATAATCATGCTTATCAAACAATAAAAGAGGTAAACAAATGGAAGGTTTATTTTTGCCGCTTGTCATGGTTGCCATGATTGGTTTTATGTTCTATTCGCAACGTAAACAACAAAAACAACGTCAAGAAGCGCTAAATCAAATCAAAAAAGGTGATGAAATTGTGACCATTGGTGGGCTATTTGGTATTGTCGATGAAATCGATGATAAAAAGGTTGTTCTCGATGTTGATGGTGTTTATTTGACATTTGAACGTGGTGCTATTCGTAATCGTGTAGCAAGTTCAGGTACTACATCTGCAGTTGTTGAAGAAGTGGCAGTTGAAACGACAGAAGCAACTCCAGAATCTGCAATTGAAGAATAAGGATGAAAAACCGAGGGAAACCTTGGTTTTCTCTTGTTTTAGCCCTGCCTGATTTTTGCTATCCTAGGTAAAAATATGGTATAATGAAACGATTATACAATAAGGAAAATACCATGTTTAAATTTAATTTTAAAAAGAAAGAAAGCATTGAAACAGCAATTGAAGTCCCTAAGCATATCGCTGTGATTATGGATGGCAATGGCCGTTGGGCGAAAAAGCGGATGCAGCCACGTATTATGGGGCATAAGGCTGGTATGGATGCACTTCAAAAGGTTACCAAGACTGCTTCTGATTTGGGAGTAAAGGTGTTGACTGTCTATGCCTTTTCTACAGAAAACTGGTCTCGACCGGAAAAAGAAGTGAAGTTTATCATGAATTTACCTGTGGAGTTTTATGATAAGTATGTTCCTGAACTCCATGCCAATAATGTCAAAATTCAGATGATTGGTGACCATTCCAAACTTCCTGTTCCGACTCTCAATGCGCTTTATAAAGCTGAACAAAAGACAAAGAGTAACACTGGTTTGATTCTCAATTTCGCTCTGAACTATGGCGGTCGTGATGAGGTGACTCGCGCAGTCAAGGCTATTGCGCAAGATGTCTTGGATGCCAAGTTCAATCCTGGTGATATTGATGAGAAATTAATAGCGGATTACCTTTATACAGGAACCTTATCACCAACGTTACGCGATCCCGATCTAGTTATCCGTACAAGTGGTGAACTTCGTCTTAGCAACTTCCTGCCGTGGCAAACAGCCTACAGCGAGCTGTACTTTACAGATATTGCTTGGCCTGATTTTGATGGAGAAGCACTTAAATTGGCGATTAAAGAATACAACCGTCGCCACAGACGTTTTGGCGGTGTATAAGGAGAAGGTATGACAAACGATTTACAGAAACGAGTGATATTTGGCGGCATTGCTCTAGCTATTTTCATTCCCTTTTTGTTGGCTGGTGGGATGGCATTTCAATTTTTTGTAGGCCTGTTAGCCATCATTGCTACAGCTGAATTGATTAAAATGCATCGCCTAGCACCAAATTCTATCGAGGGTGTCCTAGCTATGTTGGCCAGTTTAGTCTTGGCTCTTCCACTCCAGAATTATCTGACATTTTTACCGACGGATGGAAATTACACAGCCTACGCCATTGTAGTATTTTTACTGCTTGGTTCGACGGTTTTTAATATCGGTCATTACAACTATTCTGATGTGGTCTTTCCAATTGCATCAAGTTTCTATGTTGGTATCGGCTTTCATAGTTTGATACTGGCTCGTATGGATGGGCTCAATAAAGTCTTCTTTGCCCTCTGTTTAGTCTGGGCAACAGACATTGGTGCCTACTTAATCGGTCGTCAGATTGGTCGGAGAAAATTATTGCCGAAGGTTTCACCGAATAAAACGGTTGAAGGCTTTGTAGGCGGTATTCTTTCTGCGATGGTAGTTGCTATCATTTTCTTGATTGTCGATAAGTCCTTGTTGGCGGTCTATTCATTTGGCATGATGATGTTGTTAGTTGTGATTTTCTCGATATTCTCACAATTCGGAGACTTAGTAGAAAGTGCTATTAAACGCCATTTTGGTGTGAAGGATTCTGGAAAAATTATTCCAGGACACGGCGGTATCCTGGATCGTTTTGACGGTATGATTTTTGTCTTTCCAATTATGCACTTCTTTGGATTATTTTAAGGAGGTACTATGAAGGGAATTTTAGCATTTATATTTATATTTGGTGTGATTGTGGTTGTCCATGAATTTGGTCATTTCTACTTCGCCAAGAAAGCTGGTATCCTTGTGAGGGAATTTGCGATTGGGATGGGTCCCAAAATTTTCGCTCATACGGGTAAGGACGGGACACTTTACACCATCCGTATCCTTCCTCTAGGTGGCTATGTTCGAATGGCTGGATGGGGTGAAGATAAGACAGAGATTAAGACAGGTAGTCCTGCCAGCCTCAGCTTGAATGAAGCTGGTGTTGTGACGCGGATTAATTTGTCTGGTAAGCAACTGGATAGTCTCAGTTTGCCAATGAATGTAACCAGTTTTGACTTTGAAGAAAAATTAGAAATCACAGGCTTGGTCTTGGAAGAAAGCAAGACCTATAAGGTTGATCATGATGCCACGATTGTAGAGGAGGATGGAACAGAAGTTCGGATTGCTCCACTTGATGTTCAGTATCAAAATGCGACAGTCTGGGGTCGGTTGATGACCAACTTTGCGGGTCCCATGAATAACTTTATTTTAGGGATTCTAGTATTTATTATTTTGTTCTTCATGCAAGGCGGGGTTGCCAACCCATCAAGCAATGCAGTAAGTATTACTGAAGGTGGTGCTTTGCAGGCTGCAGGTGTTGTCACAGGGGACAAGATTCTTTCGGTCAATGGGAACGCGACAGACAGCTACACAGAAGTTGCAACGATTATTAGCAAAGTAGCGACAGATGCAACAACAGCCCCAAGCTTTGATTTGGTTGTTGAGCATGATGGGAAAAACCGTCATGTCTCCGTTACTGCTGAACAAGTAGATGGGGCCTATCGAATTGGTATTTCACCGATTTTGAAAACTGGTTTCGTTGATAAAATTGTCGGTGGTTTCCAAGAAGCGGGAGCGACAGCTCTTAGGGTTGTAACAGCTTTGAAGAATCTAATTGCAAACTTTGATGTTAAGCAGTTGGGGGGACCGGTTGCTATTTACAAAGTAAGTTCTCAAGCGGCTGAATTTGGTTTGGTTTCTGTATTGGGGCTAATGGCTGCGCTCTCCATTAACCTTGGAATCTTCAATTTGATTCCAATTCCAGCCTTGGATGGTGGTAAGATTGTTATGAATATTCTGGAAGCCATTCGCAGAAAACCACTCAAACCAGAGACGGAATCTTATATCACTCTAGCAGGTGTAGCCGTTATGGTGGTTCTTATGATAGTAGTCACTTGGAATGATATTATAAGAGTCTTCTTCTAAGATAATTTGAAATTTATGAAAGGAACTGAATGCGTGCTAAATGCAGGATGTTCTGAAAACTACGAAAAAGAAAGGAACAGAGAGTTTTCATATTTGAACTCGAGCGTCAGCGAGGGGTCAGATAAGTGACTTCTGTGATTCCTAATCAAGTAAACTACGAAAGGAACTGAATGCGTGCTAAACGCAGGATGTTCTGAAAACTACGAAAAAGAAAGGAACAGAGAGTTTTCATATTTGAACTCGAGCGTCAGCGAGGGTTCAGATAAATGACTTCTGTGATTCCTAATCAAGTAAACTACGAAAGGAATTGAACAAAAGCTAAAAACCTAGTAAAAAAGACCAATCGCCTTGTGCCGATAGGCACTGCGTTGATTGCCTATTTTTATACGGTTTTCTTGACGCTTTTGTATCTTAAATTATGAAACAGTCTAAAATGATTATCCCTACTTTGCGGGAGATGCCTTCGGATGCGTCGGTGATTAGCCACGCTTTGATGTTACGTGCGGGTTATGTCCGTCAGATTTCTGCTGGTATTTACAGCTACTTGCCATTGGCTAACCGTGTGATTGAAAAAGCAAAAAACATCATGCGTGAGGAGTTTGATAAGATTGATGCTATTGAATTTTTGGCACCAGCTCTCTTGTCGGCGGACATTTGGCGTGAGTCAGGTCGTTACGAAACATATGGCGACGACCTTTACAAGCTCAAAAACCGCGAAGGTTCTGACTTTATCTTGGGTCCAACCCACGAAGAAACCGTGACTCTTTTGGCGCGTGATGCGGTCCAGTCTTACAAACAGTTGCCGCTCAACATCTACCAAATCCAATCTAAGTATCGTGATGAAAAACGCCCTCGTAACGGTCTTCTCCGTGGTCGTGAGTTCATCATGAAAGACGGTTACAGCTTCCATGCTAGTTATGAGAGCTTGGACCAGACCTATGATGACTACAAGGCGGCTTACGAGGCAATCTTCACTCGTGCAGGCTTGGAGTTCAAAGCTATCATCGGTGACGGTGGTGCCATGGGTGGTAAGGATAGCCAGGAGTTTATGGCTATTACTCCAGACCGTACTGACCTGGACCGTTGGGTTGTCTTGGACAAGTCGGTTGCTTCTTTTGAGGAAATCCCAGAGGATGTTCTTGAAGCGATCAAGGAAGAACTCTTGGCATGGTCTGTGTCTGGTGAAGATACCATCGCCTACTCTAGCGAATCAGGCTACGCTGCCAACCTAGAAATGGCGACTAGCGAATACAAACCAAGTACAGCAGTTGTCGTCGAAGAAGACTTGGTTAAAGTAGCGACGCCAGATGCCAAAACCATCGACGAAGTTGCTGCCTTCTTGAATGTTGCGGAAGAGCAAACCATCAAAACCATGCTCTTTATGGCAGACGGTGAGCCAGTTGTTGCCCTGCTTGTTGGCAATGACCAGGTCAACGATGTCAAATTGAAAAACCACCTCGGAGCAGATTTCTTTGATGTAGCAGGCCAAACGGATGCTGAAAAAATCTTCGGTGCAGGTTTTGGTTCCCTTGGACCAGTCGGCTTGCCAGAAAACATCAAGATTATTGCAGACCGCAAGGTGCAAGATGTGAAAAATGCTGTTGTCGGTGCCAACGAAGACGGTTTCCACTACACAGGTGCCAATGCGGGACGTGATTTCCAAGTGACTGAGTATGTGGATATTCGTGAAGTCAAGGAAGGCGAACCTTCTCCAGATGGACACGGGGTTCTCAACTTTGCCCGTGGTATCGAGATTGGTCACATCTTCAAACTCGGTACACGCTATTCTGACAGCATGAATGCCAACATCTTGGATGAGAATGGTCGTTCTATGCCGATTATCATGGGATGCTACGGAATCGGTGTTAGCCGCCTCTTGTCAGCCGTTCTTGAGCAACACGCTCGCCTCTTTGTTAACAAGACACCAAAAGGCGAATACCGTTACGCTTGGGGAATCAACTTCCCTAAAGAATTGGCACCGTTTGATGTGCATTTGATTCCAGTCAATATCAAAGATGAAGCGGCAATGGCCTTGACTCAGAATATCGAAGCAAGTTTGGTTGGTGCAGGCTATGAAGTATTAACTGACGACCGTAACGAGCGTGTCGGCGTTAAGTTCTCTGACAGTGACTTGATTGGCTTGCCAATCCGTGTGACAGTTGGTAAGAAAGCAGCTGATGGCATCGTCGAAGTGAAGATCAAGGGCACAGGTGATACTGTGGAAGTCCATGTGGACCAACTCCTTGAAACCCTTCAAATCCTTACAAAAGAAAATGAATAACAGAAAAAGACTTGGTTGATGATAGCCAAGTCTTTGTTGATAAAATAGGCTTGGTTCTAGTCACCCAAGCCTATTTTTTTTTATAACATATTTAGTAGGAGGTTATAGAGGATAGCTCCTGCGACTCCTCCAAGAATTGGGCCAGCAACTGGGATCCAGCTATAAGACCAGTCAGAATCTCCCTTGTTAGGAATTGGAAGGATGGCATGCATGATACGAGGAGCAAGGTCACGAGCAGGATTGACTGCGTAGCCTGTTGTAGATCCTAGTGAGAAGCCGATTGCAAATACGATAAGTCCCACGATGATTGGGCCGAGGCCAGCGCTGACATTGTTAGGGCCAATTGCAAGGATTCCCATGACTAAGACAGCTGTGCCAAGAGCCTCGCCGAGCAAGTTTGAAGCTGTGTGACGAAGAGCTGGTCCAGTAGAGAAGGTAGCAAGGATTGTTCCGCTATCTTTTGTTTCCTGCCAATGTGGATAGAAATGGAGATAGAGGACGATGGATGCCAACATTGCTCCAGCAAATTGGGCAAGTAGGAAGCCTGGGACTTGAGCCCATGGTAGGGAGCCGATAGATGCCATTGCGATAGTGACAGCTGGATTCAGGTGGGCAGGTCCAAAAATTCCTGATACGTAGACGGCAATTGTTACAGCGATGCCCCATCCTAGTACGATGGTCAGCCAGCCGCTATTTTCAGCCTTGGTTTTAGAGAGGATGCAGGATGCAACCACACCGTTTCCAAGTAATACTAGTATGAAAGTTCCAAGTAATTCTCCAATCAGATTCATAATGACCTCCTATTTATTGATTGTCAGTTCTTTTAATTGTTCAAGAATAGTCTCCAAGTCAGCTCCAGCCTGTAAGAGAGCTGCGGCAGTATAGCAACCTTCGACAACTGGTACGGTTTGGATAAGAATTTGTTTGTCTGTAAAATCGGCAGCAAGCTCCATGTTCATTCGGGCGCTACCTAGGTCAAAAAAGGCAAGGAGGGTATCAGCAGGGTTTGCTTCAACTCGCTCTTGTACGATTTCAAAGCTAGTACCGATGCTACCATCTTCTAATCCGCCACAGTAGGTAATGGGAATATCTTTGGCGACTTCAGATACTAGGTCGATGATTCCCTGGGCCAAATTTTTTGAATGGGATACGAGTAAGATACCAACCTTTGTCATAGTCCTGCCTCCAACATAGCTTCAAAGAGAAGTCCAGATGAGAAAGAGCCTGGATCAATGTGTCCAATAGACCTTTCTCCAACATAGGACGCGCGTCCCTTGGTTGCAGCAATATTCTTTGTTCCTTGAACGGCTTTATGGATAATTTCCGTTGTCAGCTGGCTTTCTCTTAGGGCAGAAATAACAGGAATCCAAACGTCTACCATGGTTTTCTCGCCCAATTCAGCCTTGCCACGTTTTTGGATCATGTCCAAACCTGCTTGAAGCATATCAGCTAAATCCGAGCCGGCTTGACTGGCTTTAGTAATCCCCATAAAGGCAGAGCCGTAGAGAGGGCCGGAAGCACCGCCAACCTTGCTGAGAAGTTGCATAGCAACCACCTTAAAGACTTGGTCGGCACTCTCATAGTCTTTTTCAGATAGCTCCTGCATGACGGCAGCCATTCCTCGCGCCATGTTGCCCCCGTGATCTCCATCTCCGATAGGAGAGTCAAGCTCACTCAAATAATCTTTGTTTTCTTGAATCTTCTTGTTGAATGTCTCCATCCAGAGCAGTGCTTGTTTTGCATCCATAGTCTTTCTCCTACCAAGCTACCACTTCAACAGGTGCCTGCAAAGCGTCAATCCAGCTTGGGTCTTCTAATTTGATTAAGGTCAATGACAGTCCAGCCATATCAATCGATGTCATGTAGTTACCGATTTTCTTGTAGTCAACGACCACGCCTTTTTTAGCCAGCAATTGAGCAACGTCGTTGGCAAAGACATATTGCTCCATGAGAGGGGTAGCGCCGAGACCGTTGATAAGGACACCATAGTGCTCGCCATCTTGAATATCGAAGCCTTCTGCCAATTTGTCAACTAATTCTTCTGCCAATTTAGCAGATGGTTGGAGTTTTTCTTTCTTATAGCCAGGTTCGCCGTGGATACCGACACCGTATTCAAATTCATCTTCTTCAAGGACGAAGCCTGGTTTGCCCACTTCTGGTACAGTAGCACCTGATAGGGCTAAGCCGATAGTCTTGATTTGTGGGACGAGACGGTCAGCCAGTTCCTTGATTTCTGCTAGGGATTTGCCCGTTTCTGCTGCATGACCGAGAATCTTGTGAACAAGGATGGTACCTGCTACCCCACGACGGCCTTGGGTATAGAGGCTATTTTCCACAGCGATGTCATCGTCCACAACGACACTGGCTACTTCGATGCCCTCCATTTCCGCCAATTCTTGCGCCATCTCAAAGTTCATGATGTCGCCAGAGTAGTTTTTGATGACCATAAAGACGCCAGCTCCCTCGTCAGCAGCCTTGATGGCTTCCAAGATTTGGTCTGGGGTTGGTGAGGTAAATACTGCGCCACATACAGCGGCGGACAACATGCCCTTGCCAACAAAGCCTGCATGAGAAGGTTCATGACCAGAGCCACCTCCTGAGATGATGCCGACTTTACCAGTTTTTTCAGCCTTGCGGATAATCACATCAAATCCATCGATACGATCAACGACGTCTTGGTGCATAAAGACAAGTCCTTTTAACATTTCATCAACGACATGTTCGGGTTGATTGATAATTTTTTTCATGAGAAAACTCCTTTGTTTTTGTTTGCGCTTTCATTTTACATTGTCCGAAAGAAAAAAGGAAGGGACAGATTGTCCAATGTGTCCCTTTTGTTCCAAAGAAAAGCATGATAGGGTATAATAAAGAGGAAGCGAAAGGAAGTGACATATGCCAACCTCGTTGATTACAAAGAAAAGGATTGCAAAGGCTTTTAAAAAACAGCTATCCCAAAAATCCTTTGATAAAATCTCAGTTGTCGACATCATGCAGGAAGCAGGGATTCGTCGTCAAACCTTTTACAACCATTTTTTAGACAAGTATGAGTTACTGGACTGGATATTTGAAACAGAATTGCAGGAGCAGGTAACTGACAATCTGACCTATATTAGTGGAATCAAGCTTCTGGATGAGCTCTTGTACTACATCGAGAGTAACCAATCTTTCTATAGACAACTCTTTGAGGTTAAGGGGCAAAATGATTTTGTCAGCTATTTAGAAGGCTACTTTATGGTTTTGATGGAGAAAATTATCAACGAATACCAGCTTCAGGAGGGTAAAATGATTTCCCAACAGGATAAGCATTTTTTGATTCTCTATCATGCTAATGCTTGGATTGGACTGATAAAGGAAGGACTGACGCAGTCGCCTTGTCAGATTCACAGTTATTGGAAGCAAATGGTGGCTCTTGTTTGCGAGTCGTTTTTGATTTTGTAGGAGTTAATATATGGTGTTTATTAGAAATAGACAGGCAACAATTATTGAAGATTATTTGGATGGTTTCTGTCGAACCAATCCTAAAGTGAAGAAAGTGAAGGGGCTTCCGATTGTTCTGCAAAGAAGACAAAATGGAGAACTGATTCCGATTGTTTCTGGCGGTGGTTCTGGTCATGAGCCAGCCCATGTTGGCTTCGTCGGTAAAGGAATGCTGACTGCAGCAGTCTATGGAGAGATTTTTACTCCACCAACTGCTGAAGAAGTCTTGGCAGCCATTCGTGCAGTAGATAAGGGCAAGGGAGTTTTTCTGATTGTAAAAAACTTTGAGGCAGACCTTGTCTCTTTTAGAAAAGCCATCAAATTGGCTCGGCAGGAGGGAATTGCAGTCAAGTACATCGTATCCCATGACGATATTTCGGTCGATACTAAGAATAATTTCCGTATGCGGCATAGGGGGCTTGCAGGGACCATTCTACTTCATAAGATATTAGGAGCTGCTGCCCTTACTGGCTATAGCCTGGATGAATTGGAACAGCTGGGACTGTCTCTGGCAACAGAAATTGCGACCATCGGTTTTGCAACCAAGTCGGCCTATTTGCCCAATGCTGCCCTGCCTTTGTTTGATTTGGAGGAGGGACAAATATCTTACGGCATCGGTATCCATGGAGAAGAAGGCTATCGGACCGTTCGTTTTGAATCCTCTGAGCAGTTAGCCAACGAAATTGTGAACAAATTAAAATTAAAATTCCGCTGGAAAGAGGGGGAAGACTACATCCTCCTGGTCAATAATCTTGGATCTCTGTCCGAGGTTGAGCAAGGAATCTTTTTGAACGACATTTGCCAATTTCTAGAACTAGAAGGTCTGAAGCTTTCCTATATAAAAACAGGTAAGTTTATGACTAGTCTAGATATGGGAGGAATTTCTGTCACCCTCTGTCGTGTCAAGGATCAAAAATGGCTGGACTTTTTAGAAGCACCGACAGAAGCTGCGGCTTGGTAGGCTACCAATTTCTATAGAAATCAGATCTCTCAGGAAATGAACCTGAGAGTTTTTTCTTCCTGACTCAGGAAAAAATACCTCATTTATGGTAAAATGTTTCTAACGAACTACAAAGGAAATAAGTATGTCAGATAAGTTTCAACTCTTGCTACAACAAATCGAAATGCCTCTTGATGCACGACAATCAGGGGCTTTTTCGACTGCAACGATTGAGAAAGTAGTCTTGCACAAGGTCAGCAAACTCTGGGAATTTACCTTCCGTTTTGAAACCCCCTTGCCGCTCATGGACTATCAACTCTTCAAGGCTCGTTTGGCGACGGAGTTTGAAAAGGTGGGCAATAAGATTCAATTTTCTATTGTCAGCGATGCGGAGGCCTTTGAAGCTGGTTTGGTAGAAGCTTATTATCCAGAAGCTTTTACGGAAGATTTGTGCCAGAGTGCAGGCTTCAAGGCTCTTTTTCAGCCATTAGAGGTGACTTATAGAGATGGTGTTTTGTGGATAAAAGGTCCTGAAACCATTGACACAGATCATTTTCGGAAGAATCATCTGCCAAATCTTGTGGAACAATACAAGCGATTTGGTTTTGGCAATCTTGCGGTGGACATCCAAGTCTGTCAGGAAATGACGCAGCAACAAGCGGAGATTTTCCATGCGCAGAATGAAGAAATTTACCAGCAGGCTAATGAAGAAAACTTGGCGGCCCTTGAACAACTGGCTCAAATGGCGCCACCACCAGAGGCAGCTCAGCCATTTGTCCCAGAATATAAGAAAAATCGTCCTGCCAAGGTCAATATCGAAAAGGCTGAGATTACTCCTATGATTGAGGTGGATAGTGAGGAGAACCGGATTGTCTTTGAGGGACTGGTCTTTGAGGTTGAGCAGAAGACGACCAAGACGGGGCGGGTCATTATCAACTTTAAGATGACCGACTATACTTCGTCCTTCACCTTGCAGAAATGGGCTAAGAATGAGGAAGAGGCCCAGAAGTTTGATATGGTCAAAAAGGGCAACTGGTTGCGGGTGCGAGGCAATGTGGAGACCAATAATTTCACTCGTGATTTGACCATGAACGTGCAGGAAGTCCAAGAGGTCAAGAAGGAAATCCGTAAGGATCTTATGCCTGAAGGGGAGAAACGGGTCGAGTTTCATGCTCATACCAACATGTCTACCATGGATGCCCTGCCTGCTGTTGAGGACTTGGTGGCACGTGCTGCGGCTTGGGGGCATAAGGCGGTGGCCATTACTGACCATGGCAATGTCCAGTCCTTCCCCCATGGCTATCATGCTGCCCGTAAAGCTGGGATTAAGCCGCTCTTCGGGATGGAGGCCAATATTGTCGAGGACTCTGTGCCCATTGCTTACAACGAAGCAGATGTAGTCCTATCCGAAGCGACCTATGTAGTCTTTGACGTGGAAACAACCGGTCTCTCTGCAGTCAACAATGCCCTGATTCAGATTGCGGCGTCTAAGATGCACAAGGGCAATATTATTGCGGAATTTGATGAGTTTATCGATCCAGGTCATCCGCTCAGTCAATTTACAACAGATCTGACAGGAATCACTGATGAGCATGTGCGCGATTCTAAACCTCTGGAACAAGTCCTGCGTGAGTTTCAAGATTTCTGTCAAGATTCCGTCATGGTTGCCCACAACGCGACCTTTGACGTTGGCTTTATGAATGTCAACTATGAACGAGCAGGCCTACCTATTATTAGCCAGCCTGTCATTGATACCTTGGAATTTGCTCGTAACCTCTACCCCGACTTTAAGCGTCATGGTTTAGGTCCTCTCACCAAGCGATTTGGTGTTGCTCTTGAACATCACCACATGGCCAACTACGATGCGGAGGCGACAGGGCGCCTGCTCTTCATCTTCCTAAAAGATGCTCTGGAGAAGCACAATTTGACCAATCTCAACCAGCTAAATACGGAGCTGATTGCGGAGGATTCCTATAAGAAGGCTCGTGTCAAGCATGCCACGTTATATGTGATCAATCAAGTTGGTTTGAAAAATATGTTCAAACTGGTCTCTCTTTCTAATACCAAGTATTTTGAGGGAGTTCCACGTATTCCACGGACCGTTCTCAATGCCCATCGTGAAGGCTTAATATTGGGAACAGCCTGTCAAGAGGGCGAGGTCTTCGATGATTTACTCTCCAAAGGGATAGATGAAGCGGTTAAAACGGCAGCCTATTATGATTTTATCGAAGTCATGCCACCTGCCCTCTATGCTCCCATGATTGCCAAGGAGCAGTTTAAGGACATGGCAGAGATTGAAGAGACTATCAAGCAGTTGATTGAGGTAGGACGTAGGGCAGGTCTGCCAGTTTTGGCGACAGGAAATGTTCACTATATTGACCCCGAAGAGGAAATCTATCGGGAAATCATTGTTCGTGCTCTAGGTCAAGGGGCACCGATTAACTGGACCATCGGAAATGGTGAGAATGCCCAACCAGCACCACTACCTAAAGCTCACTTTAGAACGACCAGCGAGATGTTGGACGAATTTGCATTCTTGGGAGAAAGTCTGGCGCGTGAGATTGTCATTACCAATCCCAATGCCATGCTCGATCGGTTTGAAGATGTTCAGGTAGTCAAGACCGACCTCTACACGCCTTATATTGAGAAGGCCGAGGAAACGGTGGCGGAATTGACCTATCAAAAAGCCTTTGAAATTTATGGCAATCCTCTGCCAGATATTATCGATCTGCGGATTGAGAAGGAATTGACCTCCATTCTGGGTAATGGATTCGCCGTGATTTATCTGGCGTCGCAGATGTTGGTGCACCGGTCAAATGAGCGGGGCTACCTGGTGGGTTCACGGGGGTCTGTCGGCTCCAGTTTCGTTGCGACCATGATTGGGATTACCGAAGTAAACCCTATGCCTCCTCACTATGTCTGTCCAAATTGTCAACACAGTGAATTTATCACAGACGGTTCCTATGGTTCAGGTTTTGACCTGCCAGACAAGGACTGTGAAAAGTGTGGCACCAAGTATAAAAAAGATGGGCAGGACATTCCTTTCGAGACCTTCCTTGGTTTCGATGGAGACAAGGTTCCCGATATTGACTTGAACTTCTCAGGGGATGACCAACCGTCTGCCCATTTGGATGTTCGGGATATTTTTGGCGAAGAAAATGCCTTCCGTGCAGGAACGGTAGGTACGGTAGCTGCTAAAACTGCCTATGGTTTTGTCCGAGGCTATGAGCGGGATTATGGCAAATTCTATCGAGATGTGGAAGTAGAACGCTTGGCTGCTGGAGCGGCCGGTGTCAAACGGACGACTGGTCAGCACCCGGGGGGAATTATCGTATTCCCTGACTACATGGATGTCTATGACTTTACACCTGTTCAGTATCCTGCCGATGATGTGACGGCCAGCTGGCAGACCACCCACTTTAACTTCCACGATATTGATGAAAACGTCTTGAAACTCGATATTCTGGGACACGATGATCCAACCATGGTTCGGAAGTTGCAGGACTTGTCGGGCATTGATCCGCAGACCATTCCTGCTGATGATAAGGGAGTGATGGCCCTCTTTTCTGGTACGGAAATTTTGGGAGTTACCCCAGAGCAGATTGGGACACCGACAGGTATGCTGGGCATTCCTGAATTTGGAACCAACTTTGTACGGGGGATGGTGGAGGAAACCAAACCGACCACTTTTTCGGAACTCTTGCAGTTATCTGGTCTATCGCACGGTACAGACGTTTGGTTGGGCAATGCCCAGGACTTGATTAAGGCAGGAATTGCTAATCTATCTACTGTTATCGGTTGTCGGGATGACATCATGGTTTATCTCATGCATGCAGGTTTGCCACCTAAGATGGCCTTTAACATCATGGAGCGGGTACGGAAGGGCTTGTGGCTCAAGATTTCCGAGGAAGAGAGAAATGGCTACATCCAAGCCATGAAGGATAACAAGGTTCCAGACTGGTACATCGAATCCTGTGGAAAAATCAAGTACATGTTCCCTAAAGCCCACGCGGCCGCCTACGTTATGATGGCCTTGCGGGTTGCCTATTTCAAGGTTCATCACCCGCTTTACTACTATTGTGCTTATTTCTCTATTCGTGCCAAGGCCTTTGATTTAGCGACCATGTCGGGCGGTCTAGATAAAGTCAAGGCCAAGATGGAAGAAATTGCCCTCAAGAAGAAAAACAATGAAGCTTCAAACGTTGAGCAGGACCTCTACACCACGCTTGAATTGGTCAACGAGATGCTGGAACGTGGCTTCAAGTTCGGCAAATTGGACCTTTACAAGTCTCATGCGACCGACTTCTTGATTGAAGAAGATACCCTCATCCCACCATTTGTCGCTATGGATGGTCTGGGAGAGAACGTTGCCAAGCAGGTTGTGGCGGCGCGTGCCGAAGGAGAATTTCTCTCCAAGACAGAACTCCGTAAACGTGGTGGATTGTCAGGTACGCTTGTTGAAAAAATGGATGAAATGGGCATTCTCGGTAAAATGCCAGAGGATAACCAGCTCAGTCTCTTTGATGATTTGTTTTAAAAAAGGAAATGATGAAAAAAAGAAATATTTTAGTTGAGTTATTAAAAGGAATTGGTCTAGTACTGCTTTCTACTATCTTGTGGACATTGATCTTATCTTTTGCCACACCGGAATCATCATCAGGTATTTACGAACCTTTTCCAGGTTTTACTGTGATTGCTGGTATACTAACGAGTTTCATTCTCCACATTATTATGAAGTATAACCAGCTTCGTCAGGTTGAACAAGCCGCGAAAGCTAGTAAAAGTCATATCGTTGTTATTGAAGAGCGCAATCAGGCCTTGATGGAGAAAGCAAACCGCTTGGTTGAAAAACACCAGAATCTTGAAAAAGAAACCATTTTGGACATCAATAAATCCGTTTCCAAAATTCGAACGGTTGAAGAAAAAACTGTTATGAAATCCACCAAGATTGAAAGTTCACAAGAATTTGGTCAATTTTTGCGTCAAATGCCGGAATTGATGGCCAATAAACATATTGAAAGGTTACTGAATGAAATTTTTGAAACAGAAAATAATTTAGCACAATGGAAGATTTCATACAATCAACAGGTTGAGTACTTCAATACTTTGTTGCATCAGTTTCCGATTAGCATCATTGCCAAAATCATTCGCCTGAAGGACTTGGAATTTTATAAGGAACATTCGCTGACTGATTTTACAGACGAGATGTTGGGGCTATAAGATAAAGAAGGGTCTATCAATGTATCTTAAGTATTTGATAGGCTTTTTTTGCCATCTTTTTGTAAATTCTCTGTCACTACTTTATGAAAATCAGACTATCTGCTGTAACTATCTTAATTTTCACGGAGTATAAAAAAGTCAGACTAGGAATTTGACACTACTTAGTAATAATGATACAATCTCTATATAGTGATAAAAACTACTATGTAGTAACAATAAGAAAAGAGGAAAACATATGTCAAACTTTGCAAAACTTCAAGAAACTCGCCGTTCTATCTATGCACTTGGTAAAGAATTGCCAGTATCAAACGAAGAAGTAGTAGCACTTGTTGAGAAAGCCATGAAAGAATCTCCATCAGCTTTCAACTCACAATCAAGCCGTGCAGTTGTACTTTTCGGTGCTGAATCAGATGCTTTCTGGAACGAAATTGCCTACAGCGAATTGGAAAAAGTAACGCCTGCAGAAGCTTTTGAAGCTACAAAAGGTCGCTTAGCTGGTTTTGCGGCTGGTGCTGGTACTATCTTGTTCTTCGAGGATCAAGACGTGGTTAAAGGCTTGCAAGAAAGCTTCCCACTTTACGCTGAAAACTTCCCGATCTGGTCTGAACAAGCTCACGGTATCAACTTGTACGCAGTATGGTTGGCTTTCGCTGAGAAAAATATCGGCATGAACGTACAACACTACAACCCGTTGGTTGATGCACAAGTTGCTGAAAAATACGGTATCCCAGCTAACTGGAAACTCCGTGCACAAGCACCATTCGGAAGCATCGGAGCTCCAGCAGCAGACAAAGACTATATGGCGGATGGGGACCGTGTAAAGGTTTTTGGTAACTAATACTCTGCGAAAATTGAAGTCAGACGTTGTTGACTTGATGTGATGAACTTAAGTTCTATCTACATCTGCGTCGCCTAGTCTGACTTCAATTTTCATTGAGTATACATATTTACAGTTTGTTTTATTACGTCGACAGATGGGGAGTGGGGAAGAACTCGACCAGTTTAAAAAGAGTTCGTCTTCCCACCCCCGCACAGTTGATTAGGACAGATTTGGAGTGTGAAGCACGAACAAATCTGCCAATCAACCACTGCGCTGAGATGTTGACACGAACTCTGAGAAGCGAGTCTGGACTTTCTGCCCAGCCTTATTTCCAACTTCAAACAATCCACTGGATTGTTTGAACTCGCTTCGGCGTACTTCAGTACAGCCTTCAGCTGTTGACACGAACTTCGTTCGCTTTATCTCCAACCTCTAACTGTCTCCCAGACAGTTAGAGCTAGTAATAAAAGCAAACTGAAAACTTTGCCCTGCGAAAATTAGAAATATCCGTTGTCAGCTTACCTTGGTGAGTGTAAAGATCCGGTGGAGCTTTACAGCCTGCTCCCTTGAAATAAGAGAGGAGCGAAGTTCTACCTTCGGCTTGCTGACACGAACTCCGTTCGCTTTATCTCCACCCTTCAACTATCTCCCAGATAGTTGAAGCTAGGCTATTTTCAATTTGCATTGAGTATACATACTTACAGTTTGCTTTATTACGTCGGCAGATGGGGAGTGGGAAGACGAACTCTGAGAAGCGAGTCTGGACTTTCTGCCTAGCCTTATCTCCAACTTCAAACAATCCACTGGATTGTTTGAACTCGCCTTGCCTGATTGAAACAGTCTGGGGGACTGTTTCAAGTCAATGCCTAGAAATAAGAGAGCATTGAGTTATGCCTGCAGCTGTTGACACGAACTTCGTTCGCTTTATCTCCCAGCTCTAACTATCTCCCAGACAGTTAGAGCTAGTACTAAAAGTAAACTGAAAACTTTTCCCTGCGAAAATTAGAAATATCCGTTGTCAGCTTACCTTGGTGAGTGTAAAGCTCCACTGGAGCTTTACACTCTGCTCCCTTAAAACAAGAGAGGAGCGGGGGTATACCTTCGGCTTGTTGACACGAGCTCCGTTCGTTTCATCCCAAGCTTCAACTATCTCCCAGAGCTAACCTTTCCAACTTCCTGTATCAGCAGGAAGTTTTTTTATCTGTCTAGCTTAAAATATGATACAATAATAGGGTATTTCAAAGTACAAAGGAGAAAAAGATGGTATTACCAAATTTTAAAGAAAATCTCGCTAAATATGCTAAACTATTGGTATCAACAGGTATCAATGTCCAACCTGGTCACACGGTGCAGTTGACTATCGGTGTAGAACAGGCTGAATTGGCGCGTTTGATTGTCAAAGAGGCTTATGCGCACGGTGCGGCTGAAGTCTTGGTCAACTGGTTGGACGATGTGATTGCGCGTGAACGTTTGGTCAATGTAGATGTGGAGCTCTTGGAACAAGTTCATCCACAACGCATCACCGAAATGAACTACCTTTTGGAGCGCAAGGCAAGCCGTTTGGTTGTCTTGTCAGAAGATCCAGGTGCTTACGACGGTGTGGATCCAGAGAAACTATCTCGCAACGCTCGTGCACTCAGCCAGGCTTTGAACCCAATGCGGCAAGCATCCCAAGCTAACAAAATCAGCTGGACGCTCGGTGCAGCCTCTGGTTTGGAATGGGCCAAAAAAGTCTTCCCAAATGCAGCGTCTGACGAAGAGGCAGTGGACCTCCTTTGGGATCAAATCTTCAAGACTTGCCGTATCTACGAAGAAAATCCAATCAAGGCTTGGGAAGAGCATGAGGCACGCTTGGTGGCTAAGGCTAAGGTCCTTAACGACGAGCAGTTTGTCAAATTGCACTACACAGCACCAGGAACTGACCTCGTTCTTGGTATGCCGAAGAATCACTTGTGGGAAGCGGCTGGTTCGGTCAATGCCCAAGGTGAACACTTTATTGCCAACATGCCAACAGAAGAGGTCTTCACAGCACCTGACTACCGTGTAGCAGACGGCTATGTAACGTCTACAAAACCACTTAGCTATAACGGCAATATTATCGAAGGTATTAAAGTAACCTTTAAAGATGGTGAGATTGTAGATGTGACTGCTGAAAAAGGCGATGAAGTCATGAAGAAATTGGTCTTTGACAATGCCGGTGCACGTGGTCTCGGTGAAGTTGCCCTTGTGCCAGACAAGAGCCCAATTTCTCAATCAGGTGTGACTTTCTTCAACACCCTCTTCGATGAAAATGCCTCAAACCACTTGGCAATCGGGCAAGCCTATGCTTTCTCTATCGAAGGTGGTACAGAAATGAGCCAAGAAGAGCTGAAAGAAGCTGGTCTCAACCGCTCAGATGTTCACGTGGACTTCATGATTGGCTCTAATAAGATGAACATTGACGGTATCCGTGAAGACGGTACCCGTGTACCAATCTTCCGCGACGGTGAGTGGGCTATCTAGTGATATTTGCATAAGACTGGGCAACCAGTCTTATCTTATAAGAATTGGAGGAAAATAAGATGTTATCAAGTATTATCGCGGGAGCCATAATTGGCCTGATTGCAGGTGCTCTCACCTCCTCAGACGACCGTCGTGGTTGTCTGGGGAATATTATCCTTGGGCTTGCTGGTTCGTGGATTGGACAGTTACTCTTTGGTGATTGGGGACTACAATTTGCTGGCATGGCCCTGGTACCGTCAGTCTTTGGAGCAGTATTGCTGGTGGCAATTTTTAGCAGTTCCAGACGGAATTAAAATGAACTGTAAAACCAAACTTCGGATGAGGTTTGGTTTTATTTGTGGAGGGATTTGCGTGAATTGCCACATTGTTCGTATTTTTCAGAAAATTTCCACTTTTCTGTTGACAAGTGAAAATAAGTAAGGTATCATAGTAAGCAATTAAGAACCTGTAAAAACAGGTTCCAGAACACTGAAAGGAAAAAGTCAAATGAAACCTGTCACTACAAAATTCTTTGCTTTGTTGTTGCGACGGTCGGGCTAGTGCTGAAAGAATGCATTAGTCCTGTTTGGCTTACCAAGCGGGCGCTGTTGACAACATCTCGCGGGTAATAATCCTCGAGGTGTTTTCTTTTTTATCGTCATTTAGTTTACTTTTATTACTTCGACGACTGAAAAGCTCCAGTGGAGGTTTTCAGCCTACCACCTTTCATTAAAAGAGTGGTAGTTTGAAACTTAGTTTCCTCATTTCCAACTTCAAATAATTTCATCATTATTTGAACTCGCTTTGCCGTACTCCACGGATGTGACTTGCTTTGCAAGTCTAATTTCCCACCTTGCACAGTCCACTGGACTATGCAAGCTATCTTCAGCTTTTGATGCGAACTAAGTTCACTCTATTTCCCACCTCCAACAGTCACTACTCTGACTGTTGGAGCTAGTACTAAAAGCAAACTAAAAGACGATAGTATTGAAGTTTGAATTGTTTAGAAAGGTATTCTTATGCGTGTGATTGAATTTTTAGATACGACTTTACGGGATGGTGAACAGACGCCGGGTGTGAATTTTTCTATCAAGGAAAAAGTGACCATTGCCAAGCAGTTGGAGAAATGGGGGATTTCTGCCATTGAAGGGGGTTTCCCAGCTGCCAGTCCTGATTCTTTTGAAGCGGTTCGTCAGATTGCGGCGGCTATGACCAAGACGGCTGTGACAGGTTTGGCTCGGTCAGTCAAGTCAGACATTGATGCTTGTTATGAGGCTCTGAAAGATGCCAAGTATCCGCAGATTCATGTTTTCATTGCGACCAGTCCCATTCACCGTGAATTTAAACTTCAAAAGACCAAAGAAGAAATTTTGGCGCAAATCACTGAACATGTCAGCTATGCCCGTGAGCGTTTTGAGGTGGTCGAGTTCTCGCCAGAGGATGCGACACGGACGGAGTTGGATTATTTGCTTGAAGTGGTGCAGACAGCGGTAGATGCCGGTGCGACCTACATCAACATTCCAGATACAGTCGGCTTTACGACTCCTCAGCACTACGGAGAAATTTTCCGTTACTTGACAAGCAACGTCAAATCGGACCGTGAGATTATTTTCAGTCCGCATTGCCACAATGACCTAGGTATGGCTGTTGCCAATACCCTTTCAGCTATTAAAAATGGTGCCGGTCGTGTTGAGGGAACTATCAACGGTATCGGTGAGCGGGCAGGAAATGCGGCCCTTGAAGAAGTAGCTGTTGCCCTTGAAATTCGGAAAGATTTCTATGATGTGACCAGTCCGATTGTTCTTAAGGAAACGCTCAATACTTCGGAATTAGTATCTCGCTTTTCGGGGATTGCCATTCCACGCAATAAGGCGGTGGTTGGTGGTAATGCCTTCTCTCACGAGTCAGGTATCCACCAAGATGGTGTCTTGAAAAATCCATTGACTTATGAAATCATCACACCTGAGTTGGTAGGGGTCAAGAAAAATTCTCTGCCACTGGGTAAACTATCTGGTCGCCATGCCTTTGTGGAAAAGCTGAAAGAATTAGACTTGTATTTTGAAGAGAGTGATGTTGCGGGCCTCTTTGCTCGCTTTAAAAACCTTGCAGACAAGAAAGAAAAAATCACGGATGCAGATATCCGTGCCTTGGTAGCTGGTACAGAAATCAGCAATCGTGATGGCTTCCAATTTAAAGATTTGCGTTTGGATAGTCAGTCTGACGGCAGTATTCAGGCTCAGGTTATCTTTATCAATCAGGATGAGGAAGAAGTGGTTGTTGTGGAATCTGGCAAGGGTTCAGTTGAGGCTGTCTTTAATGCCATTGACCAATTCTTCCACCAAGAGATCAGCTTGGAACGCTACCATATCGACGCCATTACCGATGGAATTGATGCCCAAGCGCGTGTGCTTGTCGCTGTAGAAAACAAGGCAACGGAAACTGTCTTTAACGCCTCTGGTATTGACTTTGACGTATTGAAGGCTTCTGCAATTGCCTATATTCATGCCAATGTCATGGTACAGAAAGAAAATAGCGGACAGATTGATAAGAAACTATCTGAGAAAGAATTGCCAACTAGCTAGGAGGAAATATGACGAAAAAAATTGTAGCCTTGGCTGGTGATGGAATCGGTCCTGAAATCATGGAGGCTGGCCTAGCAGTCCTCGAGGCTGTTGCTGGGCAAGTAGGATTTGATTATGAGATTGAGGAGAGAGCTTTTGGTGGCGCTGGGATTGATGCGGCTGGCCATCCTCTACCAGATGCTACCTTACAAGCCTGCCGTCAGGCGGATGCGATTTTGTTAGCAGCTATCGGTAGCCCTCAATATGATGATGCAGCTGTTCGACCAGAACAAGGCTTGCTTCAACTTCGGAAGGAATTGGGTCTCTTTGCCAATATCCGTCCGGTCAAAATTTTTGATAGCCTGAAAGACTATTCTCCTCTGAAAGCCGACCGGCTGGATGGTGTGGATTTGGTCATGGTACGGGAGTTGACAGGTGGGATTTATTTTGGAGAGCATATTCTGGAAATAGACCAAGCCAGCGATAGCAATACCTATCAAGTTGAGGAAATCGAACGGGTTGTCCGCTCTGCCTTTGACCTAGCCCAAAAAAGACGAAAAAAAGTCACCAGCATTGATAAGCAAAATGTACTGGCGACGTCAAAATTGTGGCGGAAGGTGGCGGATGAGGTGGCTAAGGACTACCCAGATGTGACCTTGGAGCACCAGTTGGTGGATAGCGCAGCCATGCTTTTGATTACCAATCCTAGTCGATTTGATGTCTTGGTGACGGAAAATCTTTTCGGTGATATTTTGTCGGATGAGGCCAGCGTATTAACAGGAACGCTAGGGGTTCTGCCTTCTGCTAGTCATGCGGTGGCAGGTCCCAGTCTCTACGAACCTATCCATGGTTCGGCACCCGATATTGCCGGTCAGGGCATTGCCAATCCTGTCAGTATGATTCTATCTGTTGCCATGATGCTGGAAGAAAGTTTTGATTTGGTCCAAGCAGGTCAGACCATTCGCCAGGCAGTTGAAGCGGTCTTTGCACAGGGAATTTTCACTAAAGACCTAGGTGGTAGCGCCTCTACCAAAGAAATGACAGCGGCTATTATTGCACAGCTTGAAAGGAGGTCAACATGAGTGGCAAATCCATTTTCGATAAGCTCTGGGATCGCCATGTGATTATAGGTCAGGAAGGTCAGCCCCAGCTCCTCTATGTCGACCAACATTATGTCCATGAGGTGACCAGTCCCCAGGCCTTTCAAGGACTGAGGGATACAGGGCGACCTGTTCGGCGCCCAGACTTGACCTTTGCGACTTTTGACCACAACGTGCCAACCGTTGATATTCACAATATCCGTGATGTCATTTCCAAGGCTCAGATGGATGCCTTGGCGAAGAATATAGAAGATTTCGGCATTCCCCATGCAGCCCATGGTTCGGAACATCAGGGGATTGTCCACATGGTTGGACCAGAAACAGGTCGGACCCAGCCGGGTAAGTTCATCGTTTGTGGGGATAGCCATACGGCGACACACGGAGCCTTTGGTGCCATTGCCTTTGGGATTGGTACTTCTGAAGTGGAGCACGTTCTCGCTACTCAGACCATCTGGCAGGTCAAACCCAAGCGACTCCTAGTGGAATTTGTCGGTCAGGCCCAGGCAGGTGTCTATGCCAAGGACTTTATCCTGGCTCTGATTGCCCGCTACGGTGTGGATTGTGGTTTGGGTCACGTGGTGGAATTTGCTGGTCCAGTCATCGACCGACTCAGCATGGAAGAGCGGATGACAATTTGCAATATGTCCATTGAGTTCGGCTCTAAGATGGGCATTATGGCTCCAGACCAGACCACTTTTGACTACCTGCGAGGTCGTGAGTGTGCCCCAGCGGACTTTGAGGCTGCGGTGGCAGACTGGAAGGAGCTCTACTCAGATGCGGACACGGTTTATGACAAGCACCTAGTCCTTGATGTGTCCGACCTGGCACCGATGGTCACTTGGGGAACGACACCTGCAATGGGGGTTAGCTTCGATGAACCCTTCCCAGCCATCCGTGACCACAACGACGAGCGGGCCTATGCTTACATGAACTTAGCTCCTGGGCAAAAGGCTGCGGATATTCCCGTTGGCTATGTCTTCCTAGGCTCCTGTACCAATGCTCGCCTCAGCGATTTGCAGCTGGCAGCTCGGATTGTTAAGGGGCGGAAAATAGCAGAGCAGGTTACGGCCATTGTCGTTCCAGGCAGTCGCCCTGTCAAGCGAGCTGCAGAAAAGCTTGGTTTAGACAAGATTTTCATGGAGGCTGGTTTTGAGTGGCGGGATCCAGGTTGCTCCATGTGTCTGGGTATGAATCCAGACAAGGTGCCTGCAGGTGTGCATTGTGCCTCCACAAGTAATCGAAACTTTGAAGACCGCCAGGGCTTTGGGGCCAAGACCCACTTGTGCAGTCCTGCTATGGCTGCCGCAGCTGCGCTTTATGGACGATTTGTCGACACTAGACAGCTAGACATTCTCAAGGAGGGAGTTTAATGCACCAATTTACCACATGGACAGGAACGACTGTTCCGCTCATGAATGATAATATTGATACCGACCAGCTCCTGCCCAAGCAGTTTCTCAAGCTGATTGACAAAAAGGGTTTTGGCAAGTATCTGCTCTATGCTTGGCGGTACTTGGATGATAACTACACGGATAATCCTGATTTCATTCTCAATCAGCCTGAGTATCAAGGGGCTAGTATCCTCATATCTGGGGATAACTTCGGAGCAGGTTCTTCTAGGGAACACGCTGCTTGGGCTCTGGCAGATTATGGCTTCAAGGTCATCATTGCGGGCTCCTTCGGGGATATTCATTACAACAATGACTTGAACAATGGGATTCTGCCCATTATCCAGCCCAAAGAAGTCAGGGACCGACTGGCTCAGCTGGCTCCTGACCAAGAAATCACAGTTGACTTGGCAAACCAGTTGATACGGACGCCTTTTGGGGAATTCCCATTTGACATCGAACAGGACTGGAAACACAAGTTGCTCAATGGCTTGGATGATATTGGTATTACATTACAGTATCAGGATTTGATTGCTGAGTATGAACTGAATAGACCAAGCTACTGGCAAAACAAAATATATTAGAAAACAAGCAGGTTGCTCTGCTATGAAACAAAAGAAAAGAGGAAATTATAATGACGAAACAAATTCACTGGGATGGCGCACTTTCACAAGAAGGTCTTGACATTATCAAGGGTGAGGGGGGCGTGATTGTCTGCCCAACTAAGGTTGGTTACATCATCATGACTGCTGACAAGGCTGGCTTGGAGCGTAAGTTTGACGCTAAAGAGCGCAAGCGTAATAAGCCGGGCGTTGTCCTTTGTGGTAGCATGGAGGAGCTGCGTGAGTTGGCTCAGTTGACTCCTGAGATTGATGCCTTCTACCAAAAACATTGGGATGAGGACATTTTGTTGGGTTGTATCCTGCCTTGGAAACCAGAGGCTTATGCCAAGTTGCAGGCTTATGGCGATGGTCGTGAAGAGTTGATGACCGACGTTCGTGGTACTTCTTGCTTTGTTATCAAGTTTGGGGTGGCTGGCGAGCAGATTGCTAAGGAAATGTGGGAAAAAGAAGGCTGTATGGTCTACGCTTCATCTGCTAACCCGTCAGGCAAGGGAAATCGTGGTAAGGTAGAAGGTATTGGTGAGCGTATCGCGTCTAAGGTAGACTTGATTATCGAGGCGGATGACTATGTGGCATCTATTCAGCCAGACAAGACTATTGAAACCCGCTATGAGCAAGGGGTTATGGTATCTATGGTAGATAAAGAAGGTAAACTGATTCCAGAACAAGGTGCAGATAGCCGTTCTATCAGCCCATGCCCAGTTGTCATCCGTAAGGGTCTGGACATCGATAAAATCATGATGCACTTGTCTGATCATTTCAACTCTTGGGATTATAGACAAGGGGAATATTACTAAGATATCGTCATTCAGTTTATCTTTTATTACTTCGACGAACGAGGAAACTCCGTTTCCGTATTTCCAACTTCAAATAATTTTATCATTATTTGAACTCACCTTGCCTAACTCCAGTTATGCCTGCGGCTTTTGAAGCGAACTTGGTTCGCACTATCTCCAGTCTTCAACTATCTCCCAGATAGTTGGAGCGAGTACTAAAAGAAAACTGAAGACTATAAACTATAAATAGGGACGATCCGAAAGGGTCGTTTTTTCTACCAGAAAAAAACTGGCTGAAAATAATGATATACTCCCCTTATAGTGGACAGTGAAAAAACAAAAATTTTCACTAGAAACTATAAAGGGAGTTTTATTATGTCCAAAAGAAGTCCAAAGTCTGTCTCTGAGAAACTAGAAATTGTTCTACTCC